>DATCVX010000566.1:0-5960 GCA_036566705.1 Arthrobacter sp.
GGCTGGTCCGCGTACGCCCGGCAGCTGGACTTCGCCGAGTTCCGCCGGATTGCCGATTCCGTGGGCGCCTACCTGATGGTGGACATGGCGCACTTCGCCGGGCTGGTAGCAGCCGGGCTGCACCCCTCCCCGGTGCCGCACGCCCACGTCACCACCTCCACCACGCACAAGACTCTCGCCGGTCCGCGCGGCGGCATCATCCTGACCAACGACGCCGCGATCGCCAAGAAGATCAACTCGGCAGTGTTCCCGGGCCAGCAGGGCGGGCCGCTGGAGCACGTCATCGCCGGCAAGGCCGTGGCGTTCAAGATCGCCGCGTCCGCGGAGTTCAAGGAACGCCAGGAACGCGTCCTGACCGGCGCCCGGATCCTGGCCGACCGCCTCGTCCAGCCGGACGTCACCGCCAAGGGGATCAACGTGATCTCCGGCGGCACCGACGTGCACCTGGTCCTCGTTGACCTGCGCGACTGCGAACTGGACGGCCAGCAAGCCGAGGACCGGCTCGCGGAAATCGACATCACGGTCAACCGCAACGCTGTGCCGTTCGACCCGCGCCCGCCGATGGTCACCTCCGGGCTGCGCATCGGCACCCCGGCGCTGGCCACCCGCGGTTTCGGCGAGGCAGCCTTCCGCGAGGTCGCCGACATCATCGCCGAGGCTTTGATTGCCGACGCCGGCGCGGACCTCTCAGGCCTGCGTCACCGCGTCGAGGTCCTCGCCGCAGCCCACCCGCTCTACCCAGGCGTCGCGGCACTCAAGTGACTGCTTCCGAGGCCCGTCGGGTCCGACCTCCTCTGCATGCTCGGTCGCGAAGACGCCCGCTGAGCGGACGTGACGCTCCCTTAGACGCATGCTGCCGGAGGCCGGACCCGAAGGGGCTCTGCTGCTCTCCTTTTTCACCGACTTCAACAGCCCGTCTCCCTAGGCGACGTGCCCGGGTGGCTGGGTGGATTCCGGAAGCGTGCACCCCACCGTCCCCCTAACCTCGCAAGCTCGGTCAGGGAACCCGGACGGCGTGGGCCCAAGGCATGCAGAGGATGTCCTGCCACATCCCTCCACCCAACCCGACCAACTGCACATGCGTCACAAATGAGTAAGGATTAGTTATGGCTGTTGGTGTCTTTGACCTTTTTTCGATCGGAATCGGGCCTTCGAGCTCGCATACTGTCGGGCCGATGCGGGCTGCCGCTGTTTTTGCCGAGGAGCTCAAGGAGTCCGGTGCCCTGGACAAGGTGGCCGGCCTCCGGGTTGACCTGTACGGCTCCCTGGCCGCCACTGGGCACGGGCACGGGACGATGACGGCGATATTGCTGGGCCTGGAGGGCTTCCACCCCGAGAAGATCCTCCCTGACGAGGTGGAGGACAGGCTGGCCGCCATCGCCGAAACGGGCACCCTGCAGCTTGCCGGTTCCGTCCCCCTGCCCTACGCCGTGAAGGACATGGTCCTGCGCCCGCTGACCATCCTGCCGCGGCACACCAACGGCATGACTTTCACCGTCTCCGACGCCGACGGCGAAGTCCTTCACAGCACCACCTTCTTTTCCGTGGGCGGCGGCTTCATCGTCCGTGAGGGGGAGGAAGAGGCAGCGCTGAAGGAACTCGATGAATCCAAGAAGGAGCTCCCCCTTCCGTTCCGCACGGCAGCCGAACTCCTGGGCCGTTGCCAGTCCAAGGGACTGTCCATCGGCGAGGTCATGTTCGTCAACGAACGGGCCTCCCGGTCCGAGCAGGAGATCCGCGACGGACTGCTCCACATCTACTCCGTCATGGAGAGCTGCGTCCAGGTCAGCCTCAAGCGCGAAGGCCTGCTGCCCGGCGGGCTGAGGGTCCGCCGTCGTGCCCCCGACTGGCACGAGCGGCTCCTGAAAGAAAGCCGGGACCACGACCCCGACTACCGGGACCCCAAATACTGGCAGGAATGGGTGAACCTGATCGCCCTGGCCGTCAACGAAGAGAACGCCTCAGGCGGGCGGGTGGTCACCGCCCCCACCAACGGTGCCGCCGGCATCATTCCGGCTGTGCTGTACTACGCCTTGCACTTCGCCCCGGGGATGGAGAACGCAACCCAGCAGGACCGCGACGACGTTGTGGTAAAGTTCCTGCTCACGGCCGGCGCCATCGGGGTGCTGTACAAGGAACAGGCCTCCATCTCGGGTGCGGAGGTGGGCTGCCAGGGTGAGGTGGGCTCGGCGTCGTCCATGGCCGCCGCAGGCCTGGCCGAGGTGATGGGCGGGACCCCTGCCCAGGTGGAGAACGCGGCAGAGATCGCGATGGAGCACAACCTGGGCCTGACATGTGATCCGATCGGCGGGCTGGTCCAGGTGCCGTGCATCGAGCGCAACGCCATCGCCGCAGCCAAGGCCATCAACGCCGCCAAAATGGCGCTGTGGGGCGACGGTTCGCACCGGGTGTCCCTCGACGAGGTCATCGTCACAATGCGCGAAACCGGCCGCGACATGAGTTCCAAGTACAAGGAAACAGCCATGGGCGGCCTGGCCGTCAACGTGGTCGAATGCTAATTGTGCAGGGCCGCCCAGAGGTTCAGGGATGACGCGAACACAATCCAGGTGACATAGGGCAGCAGGAGCAGCCCTGCCGCCAGGCTGATCGGTCCAAAGCGGAGCACCGTCACCGTCACGGCCACGATCAGTGCAAGGATGATCGCGAACGCCAGCCACAGCGCAACCGTGCCGAGCAGGGGGTAGAGGCCAAAGAACACCGGCGTCCACAACAGGTTCAGCCCCAGCTGGATGCCGTAGGCGGCCAGTGCCGGACGCGACTCCGGTACACGGCGACGCCACGCCAGCCAGGCGGCCAACGCCATGGCCGCATAAAGCGCCGTCCAGACCGGACCGAACACCCAGTTCGGCGGGGTCCACGGAGCCTTGTCGGCGCTGACATACCAGCCGTTCACGTTGTTCACCGTGGCAAAGGCCCCGAGCCAGGCGACCAGTGCCGAGGCTCCGAGGAAGACGGCGAGAGCCAGGACCTGTGCGCCAGTCCCATAATTCCCTGCGGGGGTCCCGGACGGGAGGCTGGACTGTTCAGGGTGCGGCGTCATGCGTCAACCCTCGCGAAGCGCGGACACCGAGTCAAGGCGGGCCCGGGGGGACGGCCCTGGAATGCCCGGACAGGATCAGGCTTTAGACTTGTGGCTACATGTCCGCACGCATCCACACATACAAAACCGCGCACAAGACCAACAGACGGGACACGGCCCCCTTGCGAGAATTCACCGCCCGCTTTGCCACAGGCGAGGAAATTGAGAACTGGGACAAGCACGTCACCGCCAACCCGAACGGCGGCAACATGCTGCAGTCCGCGGCCTACGCGTCAGTGAAGAACGGCAACGGCTGGGACGTCCGCTTCCTGGTCCTGGAGTCCGGCGGGGCCGCCAGCTATAACCTGGTCCTGGAGAAGAAGTTCCCGGTCCTGGGCCGCCTCTGGTACCTCATCAAGGGACCCGACGTCGGCGCCGCGGCGGACCTCAAGCCGGTGCTCGCCGCCTGCGCCAAATTCGCGAAGGCCGCAAAGCTGAACGTCTTCGCGATCAAGGTGGAGCCGGACATCGTCGATGCCCCGGAGGTCCAGTCGCAGCTCGCTGCCGCCGGTCTGGTCAAGGCCCCCAACATCCAGTCCAACGACTCCACGGCCCTGCTGGACCTCTCCGCGCCGGAGAACGAAGTGTTCCGGTCCATTTCCTCCCGCGCCCGCAATGCCATCCGCCGCGCGGAGCGCGAAGGCTGCGAAGTGGTCCAGAGGGAGCCGGGCCCGGAAACGTACCGTGCACTGTACGACCTGATGGCGGATACCGTGAAGGCCAAAGGGTCCATGCCGCTGCGCAGCTACGAGTACTACGCCCGGTTCTGGGACGAGTTCTGTGACCGCGGGCAGGGAAGCTTCTTCTTTGTCTATGAGGACGGCAAACCCAGCGTGGGTGCCTTTGTGATCAACTACGGATCCAAAGCAACCTACAAGGACGGCGGATCCACGCAGAACCGGAGGCAGTACGGCGATTCACACCTGGTCCAGTGGGCTGCGATCCGCAGGATGAAAGAGCTCGGCTGCACCGAGTACGACTTCTGCGGCACCCCGCCCGCCGCCCGGATCAAGGACAAATCCCACACCCTTCACGGCATGGGCATGTTCAAGACCAGCTTCAGCAAAACAGTCACGGACTTTGTGGGCTGCTACGACTTTGTCCTGGCCCCCGTCCGGCACCGGCTCTGGGTCAAGGGCGCCGAACGTGTCTTCCGGCGCCTCGAAACCATGCGCACGGGCAACCAGTTCTACTGAGCCGCCCCACCCATCCACGTCCACAACAGGTCAGCGCTGCCACCATCCCGGCAGCACATCCACAGGTGAGGAATTTTTCCGTGAATTCAATCAAGGCCGGAACCGAGCTCGAGTTCGCTGTCCTCAGCGACGCCGATTTCGAGGCCTTCTCCGTCACCCACCCGCAGAACAGCTTCATCCAGTCC
The DNA here is from genome assembly GCA_036566705.1 of Arthrobacter sp. Taxonomy (GTDB): domain Bacteria; phylum Actinomycetota; class Actinomycetes; order Actinomycetales; family Micrococcaceae; genus Arthrobacter. The sequence goes on from DATCVX010000566.1 coordinate 4,482, forward strand.
GCCGACTTCGCCCGGTTCCAGCGTGCCCGCGGGCAGGCGGTGGAGCTTTTCGGCGTCCGGCGCAACGGCGACCTAGTGGCCGCCGGCAAGCTGAACTACACCACCAACCGCTGGGGCTACACGGTGTGCGAGTGCGCCAAGGGCCCGCTCATGGACTACACCGATACCGCCCTGGTGCGTGACGTCGTCGAACTCCTCAAAGCCAGGGCAACCGAGCGCAAGGCCGCCGAGCTGCGGATTTCCCCCAACCTGCCCTTCGTCGCCCGCGACGAGGACGGCGCCGAGCACCCCGAAATCACTGACAACCGGCCGCTGGTGGCTGCACTCGCCGGCCTGGGATTCGCACACCAGGGCTCGGACATGAACTTCGCCAACGTGAACTGGATGTTCATCAAGACCCTCACGGGCACCAAGGACTCTGAAGAGCTCATCATGGGCACCAGCTACCGGACCCGCAAAGCAATCCGGAAGGCAGAAAAGAACGGCGTCTTCCTGGAGCAGGCCACCCTGGAGACCCTGGACGAGTTCTATGACGCGCTGAGCACGGCGGGGGATGAGAAGGGCTTCATCTACCGCGAACGCGAATACTACGAGCAGCTGCTGCGGACCACGTCGTCCGAGTTCACGAAGCTCATGATGGCCAAGATCGACATCCCCGCGTACCGCAAATCCATCACCGAACGCCTTGAATCCGAGTCCGCGGCGGCCGCCGAACTCCGCCGCGAAGTGGAGGAGACCGGCAGCAAAAAGAAGGCCAACCGGCTCAAAGTGGTGCAGGACCTCGTCGACAGCTACGAGCGCAGCCTCAAGGACATCGAGCGGTTCCCGGATTCAGTTGGCGTGGCAACCGTTGCTGCCATCCACTTCGTCTGCTTCGGCGACGAGCTGGTGTGCGTGATCGGCGGCACCAAGCAGGACTACATCTACTTCAACGGCGCCACGTCCCTTTACTGGGGCATGATGCTGCACGCGCTGGACAAGGGCTACACCCGCTACAACTTCTATGGCACCTTCGGCATCGAGGGACAGGACGAGGAAGGCCACGGCGGCTATGCCTTCAAGAAGGGCTTCGGCGGGGAAGTGGTCCAGCTGCTGGGAGATTTCGTGATGCCCGTACGGCCGGTACTGTTCCAGGCCAACCGTGTTGCCCGGGCAGCGGCGTCGGCGGCCCGCACCGTGCTGGGCAGGCTGCCGCTGAAACGCCAGGCTCCTGCCGGAGACACCGCACCGGCCGAAAACCGGACACCGTCCGAAAACACCGCTTAACCACGATCCCCCGGGAGGAGGACCAGCGTGACAGATCGACCCGACGAACCCCGGAAGAGGCCGCCAACTGACGGCCTGCCCAAGACCGAGCCGCTCTCACCCTCCCAGATCCGCCAGAACGTCGCGGCCAAAAGAATGCTCCGCCGCCTGGTCCAGGGGGAAAATCCGCCGACGGCGCCGCTGAGCATTGTTGACAGGCTCACCGGCAGCCCC
>DATCVX010000567.1:0-1979 GCA_036566705.1 Arthrobacter sp.
AGCTGGACCCCGTCCGCACCCTGGCGAGCTACCCGCACGAGCTCTCCGGCGGCCAGCGCCAGCGCGTCCTGATCGCCATGGCCCTGTCCCGCTCACCGAAGATCGTGGTGGCCGACGAGCCCACCACCGCCCTTGACGTCACCGTCCAGAAACAGGTGGTGGACCTGCTGAACGAACTGCGCGGGCAGCTCGGCTTCGCCATGGTCTTCGTCAGCCACGACCTCGCCCTGGTGGCCTCCCTCGCGCACCGCATCACCGTGATGTACGCCGGCCAGGTGGTGGAATCCGCCCAGGCATCCGAACTGCTGCAGAACCCCAGGCACGAATACACCCGCGGCCTGCTGGGTGCCGTGCTCTCCATCGAGGCCGACGCCGCCCGCCTGCACCAGATCCCCGGGACCGTGCCCGCACCGCAGGACTTCGCCGCGGGCGACCGCTTCGCGGCACGGTCACTGCGGTCCGACGCCGACCCCAACCAGCAACTGGTCCTCACCGCCGTCAGCGGCGATGCCGACCACTACTGGGCCAGCCACCTGAAGGAGGACGCACAGTGAGCGTTTCCACCGGCAAGCCGGTCATCGAACTGAAGGACGTCAAGGTCCATCACCGGGCACGGACGGGCAGCCTCTTCCGCCCGAACATCGTCAAGGCCGTCGACGGCGTGGACTTCACCATCAGCCGCGGTGAAACCGTGGGCATCGTGGGCGAGTCCGGCTGCGGCAAGTCAACGCTGGCCTCCGTGCTGGTGGGACTGCAGGCCCCCACGTCCGGCGAGGTACTGTTCCACGGCAAACCCGCCATCAAGCGGAACGCTGCCATGCGCAAGGAGTTCGGCAGGGCAGTTTCGGTGGTGTTCCAGGACCCCGCCACCGCGCTCAACCCGCGGATGACCATCCAGGACATCCTCACCGATCCGCTCCAGGTCCACGGCATCGGCAACGCGGCCAGCCGGGCCGCCAAGGTCAAGGAACTGCTGGCGCTCGTGGGCCTGCCGCACTCGGCCGCCGGAGTCACGCCGTCGCAGGTTTCCGGCGGGCAGCGCCAGCGCGTGGCCATCGCCCGGGCACTGGCGCTGGACCCGGACATCATGGTGGCGGACGAGCCGACGTCGGCCCTGGACGTCTCAGTCCGGGCGCAGGTACTGAACCTGCTCTCGGACCTGAAGACCCAGCTCAACCTGGGCATGGTGTTCATCTCGCACGACATCCAGACCGTCCGCTACGTGTCAGACCGCATCTGCGTGATGTATTTCGGCGAAATCGTGGAGGAAGGCCCTGCCGCGCAGGTGTTCGACCACCCCCGCAACGACTACACCAAGAAGCTCCTGGGCGCAGCGCCCAGCCTGCTCCACACCTAGAATTTCCCTTTTGTCCCCCGCTTTCACCCACCCTCTCATTGGAGTTTTTCCGTGTCTTCCCAGTTCCAGGGCGTTATCCCGCCGGTCGTCACCCCACGCCACGCTGACGGCAGCATCGACACCGCGTCGCTGCAGAACCTCACCAAACACCTGCTCGACGGCGGCGTGTCCGGACTTTTCGTCCTGGGCTCCTCCGCCGAGGTCCCCTACATGACCAACGCCGAGCGTGAGCTGGTGGTCTCGACGATCGCCGAGGCCAACGCGTCTGCCGGTGCCGGCGCGGTGCCGCTGATCGTCGGCGCCAACGAGCAGACCACCAACCGTGTGATCGAGGAAGCCACGAAAGTCATCGACCTCGGCGCCGACGCCATTGTGGTCACCTCCATGTACTACGCCATCGGCAATGCGGAGGAGACCGAAGCGCACTTCCGCGCCATCCACGCCGCGGTCAGCAAGCCGATCTTCGCGTACGACGTCCCGGTCCGCACCCACTTCAAGCTGCCCACCGACCTGCTGGTCCGGCTCGGCCGCGACGGCGTGATCGCCGGCGTCAAGGACTCCTCCGGCGACGACGTGTCCTTCCGCCAGCTGCTCCTCGCGGCCCGCGGCATCCCCAACTTCG
>DATCVX010000568.1:0-2402 GCA_036566705.1 Arthrobacter sp.
TGCCTGCGGCCGCTGTGACAACTGCGCCGGCCAGTGGTTCCGGGCGGACATCGCGGCGGAAGCCACCGAGGCTGCCGGCCAGACCCTGAGCAGGGCAGGCGGGGTCCTTGAAGCCAGGCTGCAGTGGCCCAGCGGAATGGACCGCCTGGGCGTCCCGGTCAAAGGCAAGATCAAGCCGGCTGAAGGGCTCGCGGACGGCCGCATCCTCGCCCGGCTCACCGACCTCGGCTGGGGCGGGGCGCTGCGTGAGCTGTTTGCCGCCGGCGCGGTGGACCGGGCAATCGACCCCGGCATGCTCCAGGCCTGTGTCCAGGTACTGCGCGAATGGGCCAGCGCTGACGGACGCAACCCGGCATGGAGCGGAGCGGGCCGTCCCGCGGCCATCGTGAGCATCCCGTCACGAAGCAGGCCGGAGCTGGTGCGGTCTCTTGCCAGGGGGATTTCGGAGATCGGCCGCATCCCGTACCTGGGACAGCTCGATCTGGGCCACGGCGGCCCCACCGGGGGCCGTGGCGGCAACAGCGCCTACCGGCTGGCCGGGGTCTGGGACCGGCTGGTGGTCGGACCGGAGCTTGAGGCGTCGCTGGCGTCCGTGCAGGGGCAGAGCATCATGCTTATCGACGACCTCGTGGACAGCCGCTGGACCGTCACCGTTGCCGGGCGGGCCCTCCGGCAGGCCGGTGCGGGGGCTGTGCTTCCGCTGGTGCTTGGCCAGGCCGGCTGACCTCGGCACCGGCATGCCGGTGCAGTGAGAGGCTGTCAGCGGTGCTGAACAGCATCAGGACGGCCATGGCCAGGAAGGCCCCGCGGAACGGTCCGGCCGGGTCCTGGGGAAAGACTGCCAGGCCGTCGAAGATCCGGATCAGCAGCGCCCCCACGGCGATCCCGGCACCGGTGGCCAGCTGGACCAGCGTGGCTGACACGGCATTGGCCGACGTGAGCTGCGCCGGGACGATGTCCGCGTATTGCACCGAGGCGTAGGCGGAGAAGCCGATCGAGCGGAACGCCCCGCTGCACACCAGCAGGGCGAACGTGATGGCCTGCGGGGTGTCGGGGGTCAGCAGTGCGCACAGCGCGAACGTCAGCGCGGAGGCAACGGAGGCGAAGACCAGCATCGGTTTGAAACCGAAGCGCCTGATCAAGGGCGTTGTCGCCGGCTTGATGCCGATGTTGCCGATGAAAACGGCCGCCACCATGATGCCGGCGTGCAGGGGCGTCCAGCCGAAGCCGGCCTGGAACATCAGGGGCAGCAGGAACGGGATGGAGCTGATGGTCAGGCGGTACACGAACCCGCCGGTGGCCATGGCCCGGAACGTACGCGTTGCAAAGACGCTGAGGTCAAACAGGGGATTCCTTGCGCGCAGCATCCAGGCTGCCGCACCGGCCAGGAAGCCGACGCCCGCGGCCGCGGACACGGCACCCCAGGGCCCGTCAGGGTGGGCCGTGGAAACTTCCAGGCCAACCACCAGTGCACCCACGCCCGCAGTGGTCAGGAACAGCCCCAGCCAGTCCAGCCTGCGTTGCCGGTCACCTGCCCCGGACGGAACCAGGCGCAACGCAGCAATGAACGCAGCAATGCCCAGCGGCAGGTTGACCAGGAAGATCCAGTGCCAGGAGAGATATGTGGTCAGTGCGCCGCCGACCAAGGGCGCCAGTACGGGGGCAAGCAGCCCCGGCCACACCAGGAAAGCCGTGGCACGCAACAGCTCGGATTTCGGTGTTCCGCGAAGCACCACCAGTGTGCCCACCGGAACCATCATGGCCCCGCCCGCGCCTTGCAGGATCCGGGCCAGCGTCAGCATGGTGAGGTCCGTGCTCAGCGCGCAGGCCAGCGAAGCAGCAGTGAACACGGCAATGGCCAGGCAGAAAACGCGCCTTGCCCCGAGCCGTTCCGCGAGCCAGCCGCTGAAGGGGATGCCCATGGCCACCGTCATGAGGTAGGCCGTCATGGTGATGTTCACATCGGCCGCGGGCACCCGGAAGTCGGCCGCGATGCTGGGAATGGCGGTGGTCAGGACCGTGCCGTCGAGGAACTCCATAAAGAACGTGGCAGCCACCAGCAACGCCAGGCGCGGGTTCCATGCCTGCCCGCTGCCCGGATCCGCGTTCACCTGGTTGCCTTGTGCCATCCGTTAATCCTGCCACCGCAGGCAGGTTCCAAGCCCATGCTGTCCGTACCTCGGATACGCATCGACCCAAGTAGCTGGCAGTTAACGACGTGAAAATCGCGAATAACGACACTTAATGCGACTCAGTTGGGTCCGGGAACGCAAAAGGCCCCGGTCCAGGGACCGGGGCCAAACGCGGAGACGGGGGGATTTGAACCCCCGGTGGAGTTGTGCCCCACACTTCATTAGCAGTGAAGCCCATTCGGCCGCTCTGGCACGTCTCCAATTGCTATT
>DATCVX010000569.1:0-2782 GCA_036566705.1 Arthrobacter sp.
ACCATGGCCGCGTTTTTCAGGACCCGGTGTTCCAGGTCCTGGGTCATCAGTTCGGCGATGTTGGTGATCAGGGTGCTCATGAGACCATTCTTCAGCGCCGGATGGACCAGCGCGTGGCGGCCAGCGCTTCCGCTGTCCGGAATGCCGGACTGCCGGCGGTGCCGCCGTGCGCTGCACCGTGCCCTGCAAGGATCTGCGCGGCTGCGAGTTCGGCCATCGCCGCCGAGGTCTGGAACCCGTAACCGCCCTGCCCGGCGAGCCAGTAGAACCCTGGCGCCTCGGCGTCGAACCCGGCCACCGGGACGCCGTCGGCAGCTTCGGTCCGGAGCCCGGTCCACGCACTGCGGATTCCGCGGATCCCCAAGGTGGTCACCTGGTTGAGCTTCGCGATCAGGCGCTCGACGTCGCCGGGCCGCGGCCTGGCGTCCTCCGGCCCGCTGGGGACCGTTTCCGACGGCGAGATCAGCACGTCGGTGCCCTCGCGGCGGAAGTAGAACGTGTTGTCCGCTGCCGCCACCATGGGACTGCGCTCGGGCAGTGGATGTTCGACGTCGACAATCGCCGCGGTGCGCCGGTAGGGCTGCAGTCCGAGCTTCTCCACGCCGCTGATGACGGCCAGTTCGTCGGCCCAGGCACCGGCGGCGTTGACCAGGACCCCGGCCTGGAAGGCCTCCTGCCCGGCACCGATTTCCCATCCCGAGCCCAGCCGCTGGGCGGAGTGCACCCTGGCGCCGGTGATGATGTCAGTGCCGGCGGCTTCCGCCCGCTGCCGGTGGTCGGCCAGCAGCAGTGGGGCGTCGCAGCCGAAGGATCCGGTGTCCAGGCCGGCAGCGGAAAACGAGTCCGGCACCAGCGCCGGGCAGAGCTCCAGCGCCTCGGCAACGGAGATGCGCGCATGTGGCCGCTGGCCTCGGCGCGGACGGACTCGTCGGTGCCGATGAGCATAAAGCTGCGCGGCGACAGGACCGGCCGGGGCAGCTCCGCGTCCCGCCCGGCTATCAGTTCCAGCGTCCGGACCGTCAGTTCCTGCACGACGGCGGGACCGTAGCTGGGGATCAGCTGGCGGGCCGAGCGGGAGGACGTGTGGTACGCCAGCTCCTGCTCCGCCTCCACCAGCGCGACGCTGCAGCTGCCGGCGAGCGCGGAAGCCAGGGACAGTCCGGCAATGCCGCCGCCGACAATCAGGACATCGTAATGAGCTGCCATGGCTCCATCCTTGCAGAGTTGTCGTACTGCCGCGCCGGGCCTGGCCGGCAGCGCCTAGCCGGAGGGGTTCAGCCTGCCACCGCGGCACGGCTGGCGACGAATGCAGCCACGCACGCTTCGACGTCGTCCGCTGAGTGTGAGGCGGAAAGCTGCACCCGGATCCGGGCGGCCCCGCGGGGAACCACCGGGAAGCTGAACGCCGTGACGAAGACGCCGTGCTGCAGCATCTGGTCAGCCACCTTGGCAGCCATCACGGCGTCACCGAACATCACGGGGACAATGGCGTGTTCGCCGGCCAGGAGTTCGAAGCCTTCCTCGGTCATCCGGCGGCGGAACAGCCGGGCGTTCTCAAACAGCCGGGTCCGCAGGTCGCCGGAATTCTCCACCAGGTCCAGCGCCTTGATGGTGGCGGCGACGATCGCCGGGGCCAGGGAGTTGGAGAACAGGTACGGGCGCGCTTTCTGGCGGAGCATGGCCACAACTTCGCTTCGGCCGGACACGTAGCCGCCGGACGCGCCGCCGAGGGCCTTGCCGAACGTTCCGGTGTAGATGTCCACGCGGTGGGACACGCCTGCGTGTTCGGGGGTGCCGGCACCGGTGGCGCCCATGAACCCGACGGCGTGGGAGTCGTCCACCATGACCAGGGCGTCGTGCTTCTCGGCGAGGTCGCAGATGGCCGCCAGCGGCGCGAGGTAGCCGTCCATGGAGAAGACACCGTCGGTGACGATGATCTTGCGGCGGGCATCCTTCGCTTCGAGGAGTTTTGCCTCGAGGTCCGCCATGTCCTGGTTGGCGTAGCGGAAGCGCTGGGCCTTGCAGAGCCGGATGCCGTCGATGATGGAGGCGTGATTGAGGGCGTCGGAGATGATGGCGTCCTCCGGGCCGAAGAGGGATTCGAAGACCCCGCCGTTGGCGTCAAAGCAGCTGGAGAACAGTATGGTGTCCTCGGTCCCGAGGAACCTGGACACGCGGGCCTCCAGCTCCAGGTGCAGGTCCTGGGTGCCGCAGATGAAGCGGACGCTGGCCATGCCGAAGCCGCGGGTGTCCATGGCGGACTTGGCTGCGGCGATAATGTCCGGGTGGTCGGCCAGGCCCAGGTAGTTGTTGGCGCAGAAGTTCAGGACGGTTGTGCCTGGCTGGCCGATCTGCCCGGCGGTGACGTGGCTGGACTGCGGGGAGTTGATGCTCCGTTCGGTCTTGAAGAGCCCGGCGGTGCGGATGTCGTCCAGCTCTGACTGCAGCTGGTCCTTGATGGAGGTGTACATGGTGCTCCTTAGAGTTCGGTCCAGTCGAGGACAACTTTTCCGCCGACGCCGGCGCGGGCAATGTCAAAGCCTTTTTCCCAGTCCCGGGCGGGAAGCCTGTCCGTGACCACGGCCGAGATGCCGGCGTGCAGCACCGGGTTGGAGGACAGCATGGCGCTCATGGCGTACCACGTTTCGTACATTTCCCGGCCGTAGATGCCTTTCAGGGTCAGCATGTGCGTGACCACCTTGCCCCAGTCGATGGTGATGTCCTGGCTGGGCAGGCCGAGCATGGCGATGCGGCCGCCGTGGTTCATGTTCTCGATCATCTC
>DATCVX010000570.1:0-3922 GCA_036566705.1 Arthrobacter sp.
TTATCGTCACCGCAGGCGGCAAGAATGTCATCCCCGCCCTGCTGGAGGACCAGATCCGCGCCGATGCCTTGGTTTCCCAGGTCCTGGTGGTGGGAGACAACCGGCCGTTCATCGGTGCCCTGGTGACTCTAGACCAGGAGGCATTGCCGGGATGGCTGCAGCGCCACGGGCTGCCGGGCACCACAACGCTTGAGGAGGCAGCGGACAATCCCGTGGTCAAGGCCGCGGTGCAGGACCTCATCACCCGCGCGAACACGTCCGTGTCCCAGGCCGAGGCCATCAAGTCCTTCCGGATCGTGGCCACGGACTTCACCGAAGCGTCGGGCCACTTGACCCCCTCGATGAAGGTGAAGCGGGCCCAGGTGATGAAGGACTTCGAAACGGTCATCGACGAGATGTACGGCGCTCCGCGCGAGTCTTAAGCAATAAGCAACGCGGGGTCACTCCTTACCCGATAAACAGTGTTTATTGGGTAAGGAGTGACCCCGCGATGCGCTTAAGTGGTTACTCCACAACCAGGAGCAGGTCCCCGCCCTGCACCTGCTCAACCGTTGAGATGGCCAGGCGTGAGACCTTGCCGCCCACCGGCGTCGTGATGGACGCTTCCATCTTCATCGCTTCGATCGTGGCCACCGTGTCACCGGCATTCACCGCGTCACCGGCTTTGACCGTGACGGTGACGGCACCGGCGAACGGTGCAGCGACGTGGCCCTGCTGGGCCGGGTCCGCCTTCTCGGCGGCTTTGACGTTGCTCACCACGGAACGGTCACGGACGACGACGGGCCGGGACTGCCCGTTGAGCGTGCACATGACCGTGCGCATACCCTTTTCATCCGGCTCGGAGACAGCCTCCAGTGAGGCGATCAGGCGGACGCCCTTTTCCAGCTGGATCTCGTGCTCCTGCCCGCGCTGCAGGCCGTACAGGTAATCCCTGGTGTCGAGCACGGAGATGTTGCCGTAGGTTTCCACGCTCTTGAGGTAGTCCTTGGTGGGACCGTCAAAGAGCAGGCGGTTCAGCGTACCCTGCCGGGTCTTGGAGTCGCCCTGGAGCGCGGCGCTGTCCTCGGGGCTGAGCTCAACGTCCCGGACCTTGATGCTGCGGCCCTGGAGTGCCTTGGTCCGGAACGGTTCCGGCCAGCCTCCCGGCGGGTCACCGAGCTCGCCGGACAGGAAGCCGATGACGGAGTCCGGAATGTCGTAGTTCTGCGGGTTCTCGTTGAAATCGGCAGGGTCGGCGTTCAGGCCCACCAGGTGCAGCGCGAGGTCACCCACCACCTTCGACGACGGCGTGACCTTCACCAGGCGGCCCAGGATGCGGTCCGCGGCCGTGTACATGTCCTCGATGGCTTCGAAGCGCTCCCCCAGGCCCAGGGCCATGGCCTGCTGGCGGAGGTTGGACAGCTGGCCGCCCGGGATTTCGTGCTGGTAGACGCGGCCTGTGGGGCCCGGCAGGCCCGACTCGAACGGCGCGTAGACACGCCTCACGGCCTCCCAGTAGGGCTCCAGGGAGCTGACTGCCGCCAGGCTGAGTCCGGTGTCACGCGGGGTGTGCGCCAGTGCCGCCACCAGGGCCGAAGCGGACGGCTGGCTGGTGGTTCCGGCCAGCGAGGCGGACGCTACATCCACCGCGTCCACGCCGGCGTCGACGGCTGCCAGGAGGGTGGCCAGCTGCCCACCGGCGGTGTCGTGGGTGTGGAGGTGGACCGGAAGGTCGAACCTCTCACGGAGCGCGGCAACCAGCTTCGCGGCGGCAGCGGGACGGAGCAGCCCTGCCATGTCCTTGATGGCCAGGATGTGCGCCCCGGCATCCACGATGCGCTGGGCGAGCTCGAGGTAGTAGTCCAGCGTGTAGAGCTTCTCGTCCGGGTCCAGCAGGTCGCCGGTGTAGCACAGGGCCACTTCCGCGACTGCCGTGCCGGTGGCGCGGACTGCACGGATGGCGGGCGCCATCTGGTTGACATCGTTCAGTGCGTCGAAGATGCGGAAGATGTCGATGCCGGTGGCGGCTGCCTCGTTGACAAAGGCAACCGTGACCTCTTCGGGGTACGGGGTGTAGCCGACGGTGTTGCGGCCACGGAGCAGCATCTGGAGGCAGACGTTGGGCAGGGCCTTCCGCAGTGCGGCAAGCCGATCCCACGGGTCTTCGCCAAGGAAGCGCAGCGCCACATCGTACGTGGCACCGCCCCAGGCCTCGACGGAGAGCAGCTCAGGTACCAGTGCGGTGACGGCCGGGCCGGCGGCCACGAGGTCGCGGGTCCGGACCCGGGTGGCGAGCAGGGACTGGTGGGCGTCGCGGAACGTGGTGTCCGTGACGGCCACCGCTGTCTGCTCACGCAGCGCCTTGGCGAAGCCTTCCGGGCCCAGCTCCTGGAGCCGCTGGCGGGACCCCTTCACGGGCTGGATGCCTGCGACGGACGGAAGCTTGGATGCCGGGTTGGAGTGGACGGTGAGTTCGCCGTTGGGCTTGTTCACGGTGACCTCGGCCAGCCAGGTGAGCAGCTTGGTGCCGCGGTCCGCGGATACGCGGGCCTTCAACAGCTGGGGCCGCTCGTCGATGAAGTTGGTTGCGACGTTGCCGGCAATGAAGTCGGCGTCGTCCAGCACGGCCTGCAGGAAGGAGATGTTGGTGGAAACGCCACGGATGCGGAATTCCGCGAGGGCACGGCGGGCGCGGGCCACTGCAGCCGGGTAGTCGCGGCCGCGGCAGCTGAGCTTCACCAGCATGGAGTCGAAGTGCGGGCTGATTTCGGCACCCGAGTACACGGTGCCGCCGTCGAGCCTGACACCGGCGCCGCCGGCGGAGCGGTAGCCGGTGATCTTCCCGACGTCGGGCCGGAACCCGTTGGCCGGGTCCTCGGTGGTGATGCGGCACTGCAGGGCTGCGCCTTTGAGCTGGACGGTTTCCTGGGAAAGTCCCAGGTCCGCGAGGGTTTCGCCGGACGCGATCCGCAGCTGTGCCTGCACCAGGTCAACGTCCGTCACTTCCTCAGTGACGGTGTGCTCGACCTGGATGCGGGGGTTCATTTCGATGAAGACGTGCTGGCCGGCGCGTTCGCCGACAGTGTCAACCAGGAACTCGACGGTTCCGGCGTTGACGTAGTTCAGAGCCTTGGCGAACTTGACCGCGTCACGGTACAGCGCCTGGCGGATCCCCTCGTCAAGGTTGGGGGCCGGTGCAATCTCAATGACCTTCTGGTGGCGCCGCTGGATGGAACAGTCGCGCTCGAAAAGGTGCATGACGTTGCCCTCGGCATCGGCAAGGATCTGGACCTCGATGTGCCGCGGCCGGAGCACGGCCTGCTCCAGGAACATGGTGGGGTCGCCGAACGCCGCATCCGCTTCGCGCATTGCGGACTGCAGGGCTTCCGGAAGGGCCTCGCGGGTGTCCACGCGGCGCATGCCGCGCCCGCCGCCGCCGGCCACGGCCTTGGCGAAGATGGGGAACCCGATCTCGTCGGCCGCGGCGATGAGCTCATCGAGGTCCTTCGACGGCTGGCTGGACTTCAGGACGGGGACGCCGGCCTTCCGGGCAGCTTCCAGCGCGGCAACCTTGTTGCCGGCCAATTCCAGGACCTCGGCGGGCGGACCAACAAAGGTGATCCCCGCTTCCTTCGCGGCACGGGCGAGGTCCGGGTTCTCGGAAAGGAATCCGTAGCCGGGGTAGATTGCGTCGGCACCGGATTCCTTGGCCACACGGACCACTTCGGCCACGTCAAGGTAAGCCCTGACCGGATGGCCCTCCTCACCGATCAGATAAGCCTCGTCGGCCTTCTGGCGGTGGATCGAGTTACGGTCCTCGTTCGGGAACACAGCAACGGTCTTGGCGCCCAGCTCGTAGCCGGCGCGGAATGCCCTGATCGCGATTTCGCCGCGGTTGGCCACCAGAATCTTGGAAAACATACTTCTCCTGCATCATTGCGGG
>DATCVX010000571.1:0-2002 GCA_036566705.1 Arthrobacter sp.
GCCACGGATGCAGCAGGGGCTTCAGCTGACACTGAAGCCGCCGCCTTCGCCAACGCCTGATTCGCAGCCAACGAAAGGACCAGAAATGGCCATCACAGTCACAGACCCCCGGCCGATCGAACGCGCGGAGGAGATCCTTACCCCCAAGGCCCTGGCATTTGTGGAGGAACTCCACAAACGCTTCGCCGGCACCCGCAACGAGCTCCTCGCCGCCCGCGGCGTCAAGCGCCAGCGCGTAGCGGACACCGGCAAATTGGACTTCCTGCCGGAAACCCAGGACGTGCGCGACGGCGACTGGAAAGTTGCGGAGGCCCCTGCCGCCCTGCAGGACCGCCGCGTTGAAATGACCGGCCCGGCGAGCCCGGCCAAGATGGCCATCAACGCCCTAAACTCCGGCGCCAAGGTGTGGCTGGCCGACCTTGAGGACGCCAGCACCCCCACCTGGGGCAACGTCATCGACTCCATCCTGAACCTCCGCGATGCCGCCCAGGGAACCCTGAGCTACACCTCCGACGAGGGCAAGGAATACACGCTCCGCACCGACGCGCCGCTGGCCGTTGTGGTGGCCCGCCCGCGCGGCTGGCACATGCCGGAAAAGCACCTGCTGATCGACGGCGAACCTGCCGTGGGTGCGCTGGTGGACTTCGGCCTGCACTTCTACCACGTGGCCAAGCAGCTGGTCCTCAACGGCCACGGCCCGTACTACTACCTGCCCAAGATGGAAAGCCACCTCGAGGCCCGGCTCTGGAACGACGTCTTCGTCTTCGCGCAGGATTTCCTGGGACTGGGCCAGGGCACCGTCCGCGCCACCGTCCTGATCGAAACCATTCCTGCCGCGTTCGAAATGGACGAGATCCTCTACGAGCTCCGTGACCACGCCTCAGGCCTGAACGCCGGCCGCTGGGATTACCTGTTCAGCATCATCAAGTACTTCCGCGACGCCGGCGAGGAGTTCGTCCTCCCGGACCGCGCCTCGGTGGTCATGACCGCCCCGTTCATGCGCGCCTACACCGAGCTGCTGGTCAAGACCTGCCATAAGCGCGGCGCCTTCGCCATGGGCGGCATGGCTGCCGTCATCCCCAACCGCCGGCACCCCGAGGTCACCGAGGCGGCCTTCGCCAAGGTCCGCGCTGACAAGACCCGTGAAGCGAACGACGGTTTCGATGGCTCCTGGGTGGCCCACCCGGACCTGGTCCCCACCTGCCGCGAGGTGTTCGACGCCGTCCTGGGCGACAAGCCGAACCAGCTGGACAAGCAGCGCCCCGAGGTTTCGGTCACCGCTGACCAGCTGCTGGACATCGCCTCGGCCGACGGCCAGGTCACCGAAGGCGGGCTGCGCCTGAACCTGTATGTCGCCGTCGCCTACACGGCTGTGTGGCTGTCGGGCAACGGTGCCGTGGCCATCCACAACCTGATGGAGGACGCCGCCACCGCGGAGATCTCCCGCTCGCAGGTGTGGCAGCAGATCCGCAACAAGTCAGTCCTCGCGGACACCGGAAACACGGTCACCCGGGAACTGGTGGAGCGGATCCTGGGCGAGGAAACGGAGCGGCTCCGCACCGAATTCGGTGACGAGGCCTTCCGCCTCTACTACAAGCCGGCCAGCGACCTGATCGCTGACATCTGCCTGTCCGAGGACTACACGGACTTCCTCACCACCCCGGCCTACGAACTGGTGGGCTGAGCGATGGCGGTCTCCCCCACGCCGTCGCTCTCCGCGGCGGACACCGCCCACATCGACGCCCGGCTGGCCGCCACCGACCGGCTGCTGGACCGGAACTACCCGGGTGACGACGGCTCACGCCAGCCCGTCCACACCGTCTACGTCCCCGCCGACCGGTTCACGCCGTCGTTCGCTGCCGACTGGGGTGCCCAGGCGCTTACGACGGCGGCGGCGCACGGCGGCCTGGAACGGCTGGGCCGGCTGCTGGGCCAGGACGCCGAACTCGCCGGGGCAGTAGCCTCGAGGGTCCAGGCGAAGCTGGACAGCGAACCAATCGAG
>DATCVX010000572.1:0-3240 GCA_036566705.1 Arthrobacter sp.
ACAAACGCCGGGATGGCCAGGGGCGCGGCCAGCAGGACGGCCCAGATCTTGTGCCCGCGCAGTTTGGTGCGTTCCACCAGCCAGGCACCGCCCACTCCCAGGACGAGGCAGAGGGGCACCGTTACCAGCGTCAGCAGCACCGTGTTGAGCAGCAGTTCTCCCACCCGTGGGCGGAAGATCAGTCCGATGGCGGTGTCCCAGCCGGTGGCGGCCGTCATGTAGATGACGTACCCCAGCGGAACGAGCGAGAACAGCGCGATCAGCACTGCGAGGATGGACACCGCGGAAACGCCGAAAGGCGGGCGGGGGCGCTTGCCCCGGCCCGCCGTCGTCGTGCTCCCCTTCGAAGGGGGAGCCGATAGATCAGTGGTCACGGAATTACAGGAGTCCTGCCTTGGTCATCAGTTCGGTGACCTTTTTGGAGTTCAGCTTGGCCGGATCCACGGTGGGAGCCTGCAGTTCCGCGATCGGAACCAGCTTGTCGTTGGCCGGAACGTCCGAGGCGATAGCGTACTCGAAGGACGTGCCCTTCTGCAGGACTTCCTGACCCTTCTTGCCGGTGATGAACTTCAGGAACGACTGGGCAGCCGCAGCGTTCTTGGACGACTTCAGGACGCCGCCGCCGGAGACGGACACAAACGCGCCCGGATCCTGGTTCTTGAAGTAGTACGGGGTGACGTTCTTGGAGTTCTCACCGGTCTTGGCCTGGTCGCCGTAGTAGTAGTAGTGGTAGATCAGCGCGGCGTCGACTTCGCCGGCGTTGACTGCCTTCATGGCGGTGCTGTTGCCCTTGTAGGCCTTGAAGTTTTCCTTCATGCCCTTGAGCCATTCCTCGGTGGCGGCCTCGCCCTTGAGTTCCAGCAGTGCGGAGACGATGGCCTGGAAGTCGGCGCCGGAGGGTGAAGCGGCCCACTTGCCCTTCCACTCCGGGTTGGCCAGGTCCAGCATGGACTTGGGCAGCTTGTCCTCGGTCAGCTTGGCCTTGTCATAGACCAGGACGGTGGAACGGGCGGCGATGCCTGTCCACTTCCCGGTGGAGGGGCGGAATTCTTCCGGAACCTGCTCGATGGTGGCCTTGTCCACATCAGCGAACAGTCCGGCGTTTTCCACCTGCGCCATCGCGGGAGAGTTCTCGGTCAGGAAAACATCAGCAGGCGAGGCGGCACCTTCCTGGACGATCTGGTTGGACAGCTCGGTGTCCGACCCCTGCCGCATCGTGACCTTGACGCCGGTCTCGGCCGTGAAGGCTTCGATCCATTCCTTGGTCAGGCTTTCGTGCTGCGCGTTGTAGACCGTGATCTCGCCGGCGGCGCTGCCGGCCGAGGAGGAACCGGTGGCTGCCGGGGTGGTGCTGCCGCCGCAGGCGGTCAGTCCGAGGGCTGCGGTGGCGGCGAGTGCGATGCCGGCCAGCGCGCTGTTGCGGATCTTCATTGAGGGCTGCTTTCTGGGGAAAAGTCTGCTGGACCGAGGGGTCCGCATGGGCCGGAATCGGGGGTGCCCACTCGAGAAACTGTAGGTTAGCCAAACCTAAGCGTCCAAGCCAAAAAGGGCTTAAGTGAGCAGGATCACATCAATTACGGAACTGTTGCATGACTTAATTCACCGGAGGCTGCTGACGGACGGCCGCGGCCGCTTCCAGCACCATCCATGCCTGCAGCTGGGTGGAGAGTTCGACGGCGGCGCCCGGCGGATACGTACCGGCCGCCGGAGTTTCCGGCAGGGGTGAAAAGAGCAGTTTCCCCGCGTGCCGGGCCAGCGGTTCGGCGTCGGTGATGGGGCGGCGGCCGTTCCAGAAGGCGTCCGCCGTATCGATCACCAGCCGTGCTGCGGTGGCCCGGACGGTCCCGGGGAGGCGGGAGTCGGCCGCGGCGATTGCCAGGTAGCGGGCCAGGATCCCGGTGAAGAGTCCGCCGTCGCCCGTTCCGTCACAGCGCAGGACCTTCGTTCCGGGTGTGTCCGGGGAGGGGCGGGTCAGGTGCTGTTGGACCGCCTCCACCACCGTGGCTGCGCGGGCCAGGTTTGCCTCACCGCCAAGCTCCAGCAGGGCGCCAAGGACCGGGCCCTGGTTGTACGTGTACACGGCGCTCTCCACCAGGGCCTCGCCGGTGCTGCTGATCCGCACGCCGTCCAAATAGAGGCCCTGATCCGCGTCGAAGAGCCGGGCATCCAGCCAGTCCAGCAGGGCCTGGGCCTTGGCCGGGTTGCCGGTACGGGCGTAGTACAGGGCTACGGGCGCGGTGGCGGGGGTGTTCTTGAAGTCCCGCTTTTTGCTCCAGAACGTGCCGCCGCCAAGGTCGTCCGTGGAGGCGGAATCAAACTGCAGCGTGAGGGTCCTGCGGATACGGGCGTTCCGTCGCCGGCCGGGCCTGCGCGTTTCCTCGGCCAGTTTCTCCAGCCGGAGCGTGGACAAGGCCAGCCACGCCATGTCGTCGTAGTAGTTGTTGACGAACGTGAGCAGGTTCCGCAGCCGGATGCCTGTCACCAGCCGGGAAGCCAGCCGTCCTGCACTGGGGCGGTCGGGTCCGTCAAAGCGGGCAGCGGGTGTGGCGCCGTTGCCCAGTTCACGGCGGCCGGTGTCCACCAGGCAGTCAACGTAGTGCGCCTGCCACCAGTAATGCCAGGGGCGGAAGAGGTTTTCCACCCGCGTTGACGGCCGCTGGACGGCCGCGATGTGGGTGCCGGGCAGGAAAAACAGCCGCTGCCCGAAGATGGCGGTGACTGAGCGCGCGGCCTCAGTTGCCCGGGCGGCGCGGTCGACCGGCCCGTCGGCGGGCGGAAGTTTGGCATCCGGCGGCATCATGCGCTCCAGCCTAGCCGGGACGCGGTTCCGCCCGGGACGGCGGCCGGATAGTGCGCCGCGTCACAATTTCAGTTAACATTCACTAACTAATGTTCCCGGTCCGGCGGTTATGCCCGGGCTCGCATCAAGGAGGATGGATGGACATCAACGGTACTGTCGCGCTGATCACGGGCGGGGCTTCCGGGCTTGGCGCAGCCACGGCCCGGCGCCTGTTCGACGGCGGTGCCTCAGTGGTGCTGATCGACCTGCCATCCTCCGCGGGCGCGGCCTTCGCCGCCGAACTGAACGGGTCCGGTTCGGGGGCCGGGCGCGGGGATGGCCAAGGCAGGACCGCCGTCTTTGTCCCTGCGGACGTCACCAGCGAGGCAGACGTCCGGGCCGCCGTCGACACCGCCGTTGCCCTGGGGCCGCTGCGGATCGTGGTGAACTGTGCCGGCGTC
>DATCVX010000573.1:0-5192 GCA_036566705.1 Arthrobacter sp.
CGGAACCAGGAAATTGAGTTCGGCGCCACACTGTCCCCGATTGCGCTGCGGCACCTCTTCGACCACTCCGCCGTGCACCTGAACGTCGAATGGCGCGACCTGCCCGCCGACGCCTGGCACCACAAAGTCAAAACCGCCCAGGGCCGCATCGTCCCGGCGGAGGAAACGGTTTGGATGCGCACCCGCGAAGTCTGGGTCCACGCCGTCGACCTCGACAACGGCGCCACGTTCACCGACATCCCCGCCCCCGTCCTCGAACGCCTCCTGGCCGACATCACCACCGCGTGGCACACCCGCGGGACCGACGCCGGGCTCCTGGTCACAGTGGACGGCACGGACCTGGCGTTCGGCGACACCAGCGCCGCAGACCCGACGACCATCACCGGGCCCCTGCCCGCCGTCGTCCAATGGGCCGCCGGCCGCGGCCATGGCGGCGTTGCCGCCACTGGCACCGGTACAACGGCAGGTACCGTTCCGGCCGCTCCGAAGTGGATCTGAGCCCGCACGGAAACACAGCCGCGAAGGACTGGCCCCCCTCATCGAGGAGGCCAGTCCTTTCTGGCTGCAAGGACCGCGTGGACCCTGCGGCGGGGCTTGGGCCGCGTGCGTCAGGACGTGGACGGCATCAGCGGAATCAGACCAGGAAAGTCTTCCGGAGCTGGCTGCCAAGCTGGCCGATCTCGGTCAGGAAGCCGTCGTGGCCGATGGGAGCTTCAATGACGTGGACGTCCACGTCTCCGGGAAGTGCCTCGGCGAGCTCGCGTGACTGTGACGGGAAGTAGAGCCGGTCCGAGTCCACGGCGGCCACGAAGAACCTGGCCGTTGCCCGGGCCAGGGTTTCGCCGAGGGAACCCCTGCCGCGGCAGACGTCGTGGCTCATAAGCGCCTCGGTGATGGCGATGTAGCTGTTGGCATCAAAGCGGCTGACGAGTTTGCTGCCCTGGTGGTCCAGGTAGCTCTCCACCTGGTAGCGGCCCCGGTCCCCCAGCGCGGCTGCCTGCAGCGGGGTTTCGGGGGCCTGGGCCGACCGGCCGAACCTGCCGTCGAATTCCTGGGCTGACCGGTACGTGATGTGGGCGATCCGCCGCGCCAGGGCCAGCCCGCCCTCGGGGAAGGGTCCGCCGTAGTAGTCGCCGTCGTTGAAGTTGGCGTCCTGGCGGATGGCGAGGGTTTGGGCCTGCGCGAAGGCGATCTGCTCGGCGGTACTGGCGGCCCCGATGGAGATCACAGCACAGCGTTCCACCCGGTCCGGGTAGGTCACAGCCCATTCCAGCGCGCGGGCTCCGCCCATGGACCCGCCCAGCACGGCGTACCAGCTGCCGATGCCAAGCTGGTCCGCCAGGCGGGCCTCGGCTACGGTGCTGTCGCGCAGGGTCACCAGCGGAAAGCGTGAGCCCCACGGCTGCCCGTCAGGGGCGGGCGACGACGGCCCGGTGGAGCCGTAGCAGCCGCCCACAATGTTGATGGACACCACAAAGAACCTGTCCGTATCCACCGGCGCGCCCGGGCCGGCCAGCTGCTCCCACCAGCCGGGCTCGTCGCTGTCGCCCCGTGTCACGTGCGTGCTGCCGGTCAGGGCGTGCTCAATGAGGACGGCGTTGGAGCCGTCCTCATTGAGTGTTCCCCACGTTTCATAGGCGAGCGTGACTTCGGGCAGGTATCCGCCCGCTTCCAGTTCAAGTCCGCCAATGCTGGCGTAACGGACCACGCCGTTTTCGGGTACTGCTGTACGGGAGACGGTAATCGTCATGTGGAGACCTCTTCTACGCGCTTGCCTGCCGTCAAGTGACCGGCAGGCCAGGTCTTCACCCGGGGCACCCCACCGCGGAAGGAGGGTTGCCGGCCAGCAAGCCGGGGCTGTCGCTGGCACTCATGACCTCCTCCGAGTGTACGAAACCGCCCCCGTGTATGGCTAAGAGTGTGACTGGTTTGTGACTCCCCGAGGCTGGGCGGGTCCGGACCGGCGGCCTACCGGGCCGCCTTGGCTGCCCGGAATCCGGCCTCCAGGTCGGCCAGGATGTCATCGATGTGTTCGATCCCCACGGACAACCGCACCAGGCCCGGCGTCACGCCCGCAACCGCCTGCTGCTCCGCGGAGAGCTGGCTGTGCGTGGTCGACGCCGGGTGGATGACCAGGGAGCGCACGTCACCGATGTTCGCCACGTGGCTGTGCAGCTCCAGGGCATCCACGAACCGCTTCCCCGCTTCGGCCCCGCCGGCCAGGTTGAAGGCCACCACCGCGCCCGTACCCAAGGGCCCGTACTTGCGTCCGCGCTCGTACCAGGGGCTGGACGGGAGTCCGGCATAGGCGACCGATTCGACGTCGTCACGGGCCTCCAGCCACTGCGCCACGGCGACGGCGTTGGCAACGTGCCGCTCCACGCGCAGGCTGAGTGTCTCCAGGCCCTGCGCGATCAGGAAGGCGTTGAAGGGCGAGACTGCGGAGCCAAGGTCGCGGAGCAACTGGACCCGGGCCTTGAGGATGTACGAGAGGTTGGCACCGAGGGCCCCGCCGGAGCCAAGGTCGCGGGCGTAGACCAGCCCGTTGTAGGTGGGGTCCGGGGTGTTAAAGCCGGGGAACCGTTCCGGGTCCTTGCCGAAGTCGAAGTTGCCCGAGTCCACGATCACCCCGGCGATGGCCGAGCCGTGCCCGCCAAGGTATTTGGTGGCGGAGTGGACCACGATGTCGGCGCCCCACTCCAACGGGCGGATCAGGTATGGGGTGGAAAGCGTGTTGTCGACCACCAGCGGGACGCCGGCCTCGTGGGCAGTCCGGGACACTCCTTCAATATCGAGCACGTCCTGGCGCGGGTTGGATACCACCTCGGCGAAGAACAGCTTGGTGTTCGGCCGGACGGCGTCCCGCCAGTGGTCCAGGTTGTCCGGGTCCTCAACGAACGTCACCGAGATGCCGAACTTCTTCAGCGTGTGCGCCAGCAGGTTGTACGTGCCGCCGTAGAGGCTTGGGCTGGCCACCACGTGGTCCCCCGCCTCCGCGATGTTCAGGATGGCAAAGGTTTCGGCCGCCTGCCCCGAACTCAGGAGCAGTCCCGCGAGCCCGCCTTCAAGGCTGGCGATCCGCTGCTCAACGGCGTCCTGGGTGGGGTTTCCGATGCGGGTGTAGATCGGCGCCAGCTCTGCGAGCGCAAAGCGGTTGGCGGCGCTTTCGGCACTGGGGAAGACGAACGACGTCGTCTGGTAGATCGGAAGCGCACGCGCCCCCGTTGCGCTGTCCGGTTCCTGGCCGGCGTGGATCTGGCGGGTTTCAAAAGACCATCCGTTGGACATTCAAGGCTCCTTTGACGTGGGCCCGGGCATGCTGGGAGCACCACGGGCCGCGCTTGCCGTCCGGCCGTTGCCGGACAGCCAGGTCCTCACCCGGGGCACCCCACCGCGGAAGGAGGGTTGCCGGCCAGCGAGCCGGGGCTTGGCGCTGGCGCTCATGACCTGCGTTCAGTGTAGGAACCTGTCATCGGCGTGCAACAGCATTGTGACGAACATGGTCAGCGGCAGGCTTTCAGGGGCCGCGGAAGGGACGATGTCCACTCGTGACGCACCCCCAAAGTAGGTAAGGGTACCCTTAGCTGAGAGCCGGATCACAAAGTGCCAAGATGAGGGCATGCGCATGGATCACGTCTCTTACGCCTGTGAACACGATGGCCTGGCTGCCACCACCGAACGTATTTCGTCCGCCCTCGGCGTCGAAGCCGTAAAGGGTGGAGTGCACCCCCGTTTCGGAACCCGGAACATGATCATCCCGCTCGCCGGGCACAAATATCTGGAAGTAGTCGAGGTGCTTGACCACCCGGCATCGGACAAGGCGCCGTTCGGACAGGCAGTCCGTGCCCGGTCCGCGGCGGGCGGCGGCTGGATGGGCTGGTGCGTCGAAGTGGACGACCTCGCCCCGTTCGAAGAACGCCTGGGCCGGTCCGCCGTCAACGGCAACCGCAAGTTCCCGGACGGCCGCGAACTGGTCTGGAAGCAGATCGGTATCCTGGGCCTGATCGCGGACCCGCAGGTGCCGTACATGCTCAAATGGGAAGGCGATCCCGCCCTCCACCCGTCCAACGCCTACGAAAGCAACGTCAAGATGTCCTGCCTGACCATCGCCGGTTCGGCAGCACGGGTGACCGAATGGCTGGGCGAACCGGTGGAGAAGCCCCTTGAGGATGTCGCCGTTGACTGGGTGGCTCCGCACGGGACCCCCGGCATCCTGTCCGTCACGTTCGAAACCGCCACCGGAGCAGTCACCATCTGATTGCTTCCTGAATACTTCGGCCGCCATCAGCGGGTGCCAACGATGCCACCCACCGATGGCGGCCGAATCCCTTTAACCCTGGCCTGAACGACGATACCCAGCCCTAGCCCAGGCCGACGGCCTTGCCGAACAGGCTGAAGCCAACGAATGCCACGATGTCCAGCAGGGCGTGTGCAACCACCAGCGGCATCACGCGGCGCGTTTTTGTATACAGCCAGGCGAAGACCACCCCCATGATGGCATTGCCTATAAACGGGCCGAAGCCTTGGTAGAGGTGGTAGCTGCCGCGCAGCATGGAGCTGGCGAAGATCGCCAGCGGCATGCTCCAGCCGAACTTGCCGAAGCGGTCCAGAAGGTACCCCACCACGATCACCTCCTCCACCACGGCGTGCCGCACGGCGGACAGGATCAGGACGGGAACGGTCCACCAGTACGAATCGAGTGCGCTGGGGATGATGGCGGTGGTGATTCCCAGCGCCCTGCCCGCAGCGTAGAGGCCCAGCGACGGAATGCCGATGAGCGCGGCGAGCCCCAGCCCCTGCAGCAGGTCACGGCCCGGCCTGGCGAAGTCGAAGCCGAGCTTCCGGAACGCGGAGCCTCCCTGCGGCGCCCCTGGCGCGGACTGCCGGTGCTCGGTGAGGAAGTAGATCACCAGCAGCACCGGAACCAGCGCAAAGATGATATCCAGCAACTGGTAGGTCAGGTCAAAGTATTCCCGGCTGCTCTGCGACCGGTTCAGCGTGGACGTGCCTTCGGCCAGCGGTGCACGGGTCATCTTGTCCAGCAGCTGCACCACTGAATAGACGGCGGACTGCCCCAGGGACAGGCCCAGGACAATCCATACTTCGAGCCGCAGCCGACGGCGGGAGGGAACCAGCATGTTCCCATCTTGCCTGCAGTTTCTGGTTCTTTCCTGATTTGGGCCGCCGGGCAG
>DATCVX010000574.1:0-1709 GCA_036566705.1 Arthrobacter sp.
GCGACGTTCCGGGTCCGGCGGGCCTGCCTGACGGCGACCCGGACGCCCTGCGCGCCGATCCGGGCGAGGGCGACGAGGATCCGTCCACGGAGCTGGGCCGCAGCTGATCCTTGCGTTACGGCGAGGCCGGGCTTAGCCTTCCGGCCACTCCCCCCGTTCCAGCAGGACCTGCTTGAGGAGGTCCGCGCGGTCAGTCACGATGCCGTCCACGCCGAGATCCAGCAGCCTTCGCATTTCGGCTGGGTCGTTGATGGTCCACACGTGCACCTTCAGGCCCAGGGCGTGGGCCTGACGGAGGTAGCCTGCCGTGACCACGCGGACAGACCCATATCTGACGGGGACCTGCAGCGCCTGGACATCCTTCAGCGGCCCCCGGAGCAGCCGCCTCAGCCATGGGGCCGGCAGCGGCCGCAACAGGAAAAAGAGCGTATTCGTGGCGATCCCGGCCGACGACGCAACGGGGCGGCTGAGCAGCTTCAGCACCGCCCGGCGTCGGCGGTCCGAAAAACTGGCCACCAGCACCCGGCCGTGGAGGCTGTGCCGTTCGATGGCGGCGGCGAGGCTGCGGACCGAGTGCCAGTCCTTCACGTCCAGGTTGAGCCGGATGCCGGGGAACGCGGCCACCAGCTCGTCGAACAGCGGCACCGGTTCGCGCCCTCCGATCCGTGCCGCGGCAACCTCGGCGGCGGTGAGCTCGGAGATCCGGCCGACGCCGTCCGTCACCCGGTCCAGCGTTTCGTCATGGAAAAGCAACAGGACGCCGTCGGAGGTGGTGTGCACATCCGTTTCCAGGTACCGGTAACCGAGGTCGACGGCGGCGCGGAACGCGGCCATGGAATTCTCCAGACCCTCGCGCGAGAAGCCGCGGTGGGCCATGGCCACAGGATGTCCGGTGTTGTGCAGGAATGGCGAGGGTGCAGTCACATGGTGAGCGTACCGCCTACTCCCGGAGCACAACCTCAACCCCGTCGCTGCAGTGCAGCAGCGTGCGGCCGCGGCCGCCGTCGAGGTCTATCCAGATGGCCGAGTGGTCCCAGGTGATGGCGTCCACGACGCCGCCGGTTTCGAAGCCGGGCGTGAGCCGGACCATGACACGGTCGCCCTGTTTCAGCTTCTTCCAGTGGGCCGCCGGTACCGCCGGACGCAGCGGCGCCTCGGCCGCATCGTGCTTGACGTTCCTTGCCATGATGTCCCCTTGAGCCGCGGATCGGTTGTCCACTGCCCACGGTAGGGCGGCAAGGTAAACGTCAGGTGAGCGCCGGCTGTGAAAAAGCGGTATTGCTGACGCGGCGCCGTACCTAGGGAAGCTTTAACCCGAGCGATGCGAGCCGGGCCTCGAGGACCTGGGCCACGCCGTCGTCGTCGAAATGGGGCGCCTGCTGGCCGGCGGCGAGGATCGCCTCGGGGTGGCCGCTGGCCATCGCGTAGCCGTGGCCGGCCCAGCGGAGCATCTCGATGTCGTTGGGCATGTCCCCGAAGGCCACCACGTCGGCGGCATTGATGTCCAGGGATTTGGCGTATTCGGCCAGGGTCACGGCTTTGTTGACGCCGGGCAGTGACAGTTCCAGCATGGACACCCCCGGTGACGAGTGCGTGGCGGCGGCCAGGTGCTGGACGGCGGGCTTCACCTCGGCCAGGAAGCTGTCAGGTGTGCCTTCGCGGACAATCGCGAGGAACTTAACTACGGCGTCGTCCTGGGTGAGGGTGTC
>DATCVX010000575.1:0-13070 GCA_036566705.1 Arthrobacter sp.
GTCATCAGGACGATGCCGGCGATGATGATTGTCGTGGCCGATTTCATCTTTGCCTCCCGGGGTTGTGAAGGCGGCCGCGCCGCCCTGCTCCCCTCAGGCTAGGTCCGGCCCGGAACCGGGCCTAGGGCACAAAGCCCCGCCGCGGCCCCGCTAAGTCCGGGCTAGATCGGGATCCGGAGCGCCACTGCGGAGCTTTTCGATCAGCGCGTCCAGGATGGGCAGCTGCCCACGTACCAGCCTGGTGCGCGCCGCGGACTCGGTGGCCCATTCCGCGCGGTCGATCTCGGGGAAGTCCCGGATCACGCCGGAACCCTTTGGCCATTCCAGCGGGAAGGTGTTGCTGAGGATCCTGTCCGGCGCGAAATCCGCCTCGGCGGCGAAGACGGTGATGACCTTGCCGGAGGGCTGCCTGAAGGACCCCAGCTCCCAGTAGGCGGCGGCAGGCGCGGCGACACCCATCTCCTCGGCGAACTCCCGCTGGGCGGCTGCCCACGGGTCATCATCCTCGCTGTACTCGCCTTTGGGCAGGGACCACGACTGGGCGTCCTTGCGTGCCCAGAACGGGCCGCCCATGTGGCCGATCCAGACCTGAAGGGCCGACGCCGGGTCCCGGCGGTACAGCAGGATGCCGGCGCTGCGGACCGTCATGTGTTCTCCATCGGGCTAGGCTATACCGCTTAGCGGCGGCCCTGTTGCCAAAGTTGCCTGCGAGGTTCACAGTGAAGTAGCTCACATTGAGGCCGGGATCCGGCCGCGGCTCTGCCGGGAGCCGTGTCCCGCTGTGGAGGTCAGCCATGAGTCAGACTTCTAAGGAAGTATCCGACGCCACACCCGAGGGCGACGGGCCGGAACTGAAGCGGGTCCTCGGACCCAAGCTCCTCCTCCTCTTCATCGTCGGCGACATCCTCGGTGCCGGCGTCTACGCCGTGACGGGCACCATGGCGGGCACCGTAGGCGGCATCGTCTGGCTGCCGTTCCTGCTCGCGTTCGTCGTCGCGACCCTGACCGCGTTCTCCTACCTCGAACTGGTCACGCAGTACCCGCAGGCAGCCGGAGCCGCGCTCTATACGCACAAAGCCTTCGGCATCCACTTCGTCACGTTCCTGGTGGCGTTTGCCGTAGTCTGCTCCGGCATCACCAGCGCCTCCACCTCCGCGAACGTCCTCGCCCAGAACTTCTTCGGCGGCCTGGAGATCAATGGCTGGATGGACGTGCCCGCTCAAGGTGTGATCACCGCCGTCGCCATGGGCTTCATGCTGCTGCTGGCGGCGATCAACCTCCGCGGCGTGGGCGAGAGCGTGAAGTTCAACGTGGTGCTGACCATCGTCGAGATGACGGCCTTGTGCATCGTGATCGGCGTGGGCTTCTACGTCATGGCGCAGGGTACCGGGAACGCGGGGGAAATCTTCGTCTTCAACGACTACCAGGACAAGGGCCTGTTCCTTGCTGTCACCGCTGCCACCTCCATCGCGTTCTTTGCCATGGTCGGTTTTGAGGACTCCGTGAACATGGTGGAGGAGACCCAGCATCCGGAAAAGATCTTCCCCCGGACCATGCTCACCGGCCTCGGCGTGGCGGTGATCCTCTACATGCTGGTGGCCATCTCCGTGGTCAGCGTATTGACGCCCACGGAACTTGAAGGGATCAGGGAAGCCGAAGGTGCCGCGCTGCTTGAGGTGGTCCACAAGGGCTCCCCGGACTTCCCGATCGACCGGATCTTCCCGTTCCTCGCCGTCTTCGCCGTCGCCAACACCGCGCTGATCAACATGCTGATGGCCAGCCGCCTGATCTATGGCATGGCCCGCCAGCACGTCCTGCCCAGGCCGCTCGGAAAAGTGCTGCCGGGGCGCCGCACTCCTTGGGCCGGAATCCTGTTCTCCACCCTCCTGGCGCTGGGCCTGATCTGGTACGTGACGTCGGACCCGAAGAGCAACATCGTGGCTAACCTCTCCGGCACCACCGCGTTCCTGCTCCTGTGTGTCTTCACCGTGGTCAATGTGGCATGCGTGGTGCTTCGCCGCAAGCGGGACCCCGACCGCAAAGTGTTCTTTACCTCGCCGGGGCAGTTGCCGCTTCTCGCCGCGCTGCTGTGTGCCTTCCTCGCCGGCCCGTGGGTTGGCCGGAATGTGATCCAGTACCAGATCGCCGGAGGGTTGATGGCCATTGGCGTGGTGCTGTGGTTCATCACGTGGCTGGTCAACAGGCGGACCAACGCAGGCCCGGGTGGCCCCGTCGGACTGCAGAACGTCGACAAGGGAGAAAGCGGCTGACCACCCACAAAACCCTCCGGTGACGTCGTCGAGGCATTGCCATGACGTCACTATGACGTCATACTGGTGTCATGGACCTGCAACAGTACGTGATGTCCCTCCAGGAGCAGCTGCAGACGGCCTCTGCGGCCGGCGGCGAACCGGCGCGGGAACTTGCCGGCCGGCTGACCGCGCCGCTGGAAACCGCCACCCGGCTGGTTCTGCTGGAGGCGCTCTCCGCGGCTGCCAGCGAAATCACCCGGGAACTGGCGCCTGGTTCAGTGGACGTCCGGCTCCGCGGCCGCGATCCCGAGTTTGTGGTGACGCCTCCACCGGCAAGTACCGACTTCGACGGGGCTGCGGACAGCCTTGCGGTCACCCTGCCCCCAACACAGGACAGCGACGAGGGCCCGGCCGCCAGGTTCACGCTGCGGCTGCCCGAGCCGCTCAAGTTGCGCATCGAGGAAGCAGCGGCCAAGGACAAAGTCTCGGTCAACGCCTGGCTCGTCCGCTCCGTCACCGCTTCACTGGATGGCGCCGGCAAGGCCCCAGGGGAGGCACGCCGCACGCCGTCCGGCGGACACAGCTTCACCGGGTGGGTCCGGTAGGGCCCCTTCGCACCCCCCATCCAGGCACTGACTGACCAGTCCAAAGGAACCCGCAATGCCCACCTTCGAAACCCCCGACCGCATCACCCTCAACGTCGAGTACAACCTCGGCGACATCCGCGTCACCGCAGGCGACCGGAAGGACACCGTTGTTGACGTCCGCCCCAACGATGCCGGCAGGGCCGCAGATGTCAGGGCCGCCGAGCAAACCCGAATCGATTTCTCCAACGGCATGCTCTTCATTAAGGGCTCAAAGGACTGGAAACGGTTCGCCATCCTCACGGGGAACGGCGCCGTGGACGTTACCGTCGGGCTGCCGTCCCATTCAGATGTCCGCTGGGAGGCCGGGATGGGGAAATTCGACGGCGAAGGGAACCTTGGACAGTGTGACCTCAAGACCGGCATGGGGCACATCCGGCTCGACCGGGCGGACGCTGTGAAGGCGGAATCCGGCTATGGCGACGTCGCCGTGGACCTTTCGGCCGGCGACGTCGACCTCAAAACCGGGTCCGGTGAAATCCGCGTCAACCGGGTCGGCGGTTCCACCCAGATCAGGAACTCCGACGGACACATCCGGCTCGGGGACGCCGTCGGCGAGGTCCACATCAAGGCGGCCAACGGCAACGTCCACATCGGGAAGGCGCAGTCATCGGTGACGGCCAAATCCGCCAATGGCAAGATCCGGGTCGGCGAGGCCACGCGCGGCTCCGTGGTCCTCGAAACGGCCTACGGCGACGTGGGCATCGGCATCCCCGAAGGCACCGCGGCGTGGCTGGACGTCAGCACCAAGTACGGGAAGGTCCGCAACGCCCTGGCCGCGGCTGAGGGCCCGGGGGAATCCACGGAAAGCGTCGAAGTCCGGGCCCGTACCTCGTATGGCGACGTCGCGATCCACCGGCCCGGGCAGCCAGCGCGTCCAAGCAGAATCCAGTAACTACGCACCGATCCTCGAAGGGCCTCGCGGCCGGCTACTTCCCCATGCCGGGGTGGATGGCCACAAACTCGATGGCCGCCTGGACCTTCTTCTTCGGACCCCGGGAAAATCCCTTGGCGTCGAGCTGGTTCTGCGCGCGGTAGACGGCCAGGGCGTCATCGTAGATCCGGTTCAGCTCCAGCCCGCTGAACAGTTCCCGGGAGCCGTCAGCGAACGTCACAGCCACCTCGGCACTGCCGGGAAAGTGGCGTTTCATCCGGATGAAGCCTTCTGCGTCCTGCTGGAGATTGATCATTCTGGTCCCGCTTTCCTAAGTGACTTTGCTCCAGTCTCTCCTATGGCACGGTGCCGTAGGGACAGTCAGCCCGGCACTTGCCCTGCGGGGAGAATGGGGGTGTGACTTCTCTGCGCGTTCCCTCGACATTCGACCTGGCCGTCATCGGCGCGGGGCTGGCCTTTGCAGAATCCCTGGGCGACCTCACTGCGGCGCTGGGGCGCGAGGGCGAAGCCGGGACCGCGGTGGTGCAGGCGCCACCGGGCACGGGCAAGACCACCCTGGTTCCGCCGCTGCTTGCCAACCTGCTGGCCGCCACTCCCGGGCACAGACAGCGGCGGGTGGTGGTCACCCAGCCGCGGCGGGTGGCCGCCCGGGCAGCGGCCCGGCGCCTGGCCGCCCTCGATGGCAGCCGGCTCGGCGACAGGGTGGGCTATACGGTCCGCGGCGAACGCCAGGCTGGCCCCGGGACCCTCATCGAGTTCGTCACGCCAGGGATCCTGCTCCGCCGGCTGCTCGATGACCCGGGACTCGAAACTGCCGGCGCGGTGATCCTGGACGAAGTGCACGAACGCGGCCTGGAGACGGACCTGCTGCTGGGCATGCTCACCGAAGTGCGCCAGCTCCGCGGAGACCTCACCCTGGTGGCGATGTCCGCCACCCTGGACGCACCGCGCTTCGCCGCGCTGATCGGCGGCACCTCGTCCGGACAACCAAGTGACCACGACGGCGGCGGGCCGGCTCCCGTCGTCGACTGCCCGTCCGCGCTGTACCCACTGGAGGTCGAATGGGCGCCGGCGGGAGCGGCCCGGTTGGACGGACGGGGTGTGACCCGCGCATTCCTGGACCACGTCGCCGACACCGCCGCAGCGGCACACGCAAGCGCCGGCGCAGACACGGACACGCTGGTCTTTGTGCCCGGCGCCCGGGAGGTCGCCCACGTGGCAGCACGCCTGCGCGGCCGCACCGGCACGGGAACGGAGGTCCTGGAGCTGCATGGCCAGGTAAGCCCGGCCGAGCAGGACCGCGCCGTGTCCGGCCGGAGCAACGCCGCCATGCCGCGGATCATTGTCTCCACCGACCTGGCGGAATCCTCCCTGACCGTCCCGGGGGTCCGTTTGGTGGTTGACTCCGGCCTGACCCGGGAACCGCGGCGGGATGCCAGCCGGGGCATGTCCGGCCTGGTGACTGTTTCGTGTTCACGGGCGTCCGCGGACCAGCGGGCCGGCCGTGCCGCGCGCCAGGGCCCGGGCCGGGTGGTCCGCTGCTACGACCAGCGGGCCTTCGGTGCGGCCCCCGCCCACGTGACGCCGGAGATCGCCGTCGCCGACCTCACCGCCGCGGCCCTGGTCCTGGCTTGCTGGGGTTCGCCCGGCGGCACCGGACTCGCGCTTCCGGACGCCCCTCCGCAGGCAGCGATGCACGAAGCCGTCGAAATCCTGCGTGAACTCGGCGCCGTGGCCGCGGACGGCCACGCCACCGCGCTGGGCCGGACCCTGGCCAGGGTCCCAGCGGATCCCAGGCTGGCCCGCGCTCTGCTCGACGGCGCCGGAGCCGTGGGCGCACGGACAGCCGCAGAAGCGGTCGCCCTGGTGGCGGGGGACCAGCGGGCGCCGGGTGCCGACCTGACGAGGCTTTTGGCCGCCCTCCGCACCGGCAAGGAGCCTGCTTCACGGCGGTGGACTGAGGACGTCCGGCGGATGGAGGCGGTCGCGCGGATGGAGGCTGCCGGCGTCGTACACCCCGCCCTGGACGCCCCGCCGGGCAAAGCGGAAGCGGTGGGTGCCGTCGTCGCCCTCGCCTTCCCTGACCGGGTGGCGCGGCGGGTTCCGGGGGAGGGGCCGGAGCGTTACCTCCTCTCGTCCGGTACCCGGGCCGGGCTGCCCGCGGGTAGTTCCCTGGCCGGGCATGAGTGGCTGGCGGTGGCGGAAGTGTCGCGCGCGGAGGGCCGGGATGCAGCCGGCACGGGTGCCGTGATCCGTTCCGCGGCGCCGATCACGGCCGACACCGCCGAGGCAGCGGCCCGCCACCTCCTCACGGACACCGTCGAGGCGGCGTTCGGCAAAGGCCGCGTCACGGCACGGCGGGAACGCCGGCTGGGCGCGATCGTGCTGTCCTCCACACCCGTTCGCGCGTCCGCCGCCGAAGGACGACTGGCGGTGGCCCGCGCCCTCGCAAAGGAAGGACTGGGAACCATCGGATGGTCGACGGTGGCGGACGCCCTGCGCCGCCGGATCGCCCTGCTTCGCCGCGAACTGGGTGAGCCGTGGCCTGATGTTTCCGAACCGGCCCTGCTCGCCCGGCTCGATGACTGGCTGGGACCGGAGCTCGAAAAACTGGCCGGCGGAGCCGCCACCGGCACCATCGACCTCACCGACCCTTTGCGGCGCCTGCTGCCGTGGCCCGAGGCCGCGAAGCTGGCCGAACTCGCGCCGGAGACACTGGAAGTGCCCAGCGGGTCGCGCGTGCGTATCGACTACCCCGACGTGCCGGACCGTGCCGCAGGTGATGTGTCAGGCGCCGCCACTCCAATGACGCACGACGGCGGCCGGCCGGTGGTGGCGGTCAAGCTGCAGGAATGCTTTGGCTGGGCGGACACACCGCGGCTGGTGGGCGGGCGGGTGCCGGTGCTGTTCCACCTGCTGTCACCGGCCCGCCGGCCGCTGGCCGTGACGGACGATCTGGCATCCTTCTGGTCCGGCCCGTACGCGCAGGTGCGGTCGGAGATGAGGGGCCGCTATCCCCGGCATCCCTGGCCCGAGGACCCTTGGACGGCGCAGGCGACCGCACGGACCAAATCCCGGATGTAACGCCGCCGTGGGGCGGATTCATGTCGCCAGAACGGCAGGGTGAGAGGAGCGTTACATGGCGGAAATGTGGCGTCGACGTGCTGAAACATCCCGCGGTTAGGCTCGTCGATACGTGGACAGCGTGGTCCACACCACGACATGAAAGGACGCAACCATGTTGCTTTTGAGTAGCCTGAACTTCTTGCTCGACGCCCGCCGGAGTGACGACAACCGTGCGTACAGCGGCGGGAACGGCAAGACAGAGTTCCCTAACGGCCAGCTGACCTCCACCGCTTGGGAAGGCTGGTGGCACGACGACGCCGCGTAGCTGACGCCAAGGCGCGTGCAGGGCCCAGGCGCTCCTGCCGGGGCCCGTTACTGTTCGGGAATCCAGTAGGGTGCCGGGACGTCGGCTCCGGTGAGGTTGTCGCAGCGGACCAGTTGGGTGCCGATCCGCGTCAGCGGACAGTAACCGGTGTTGACGCCGGTGTCCGCCGGCGCTGCCGGCTCCCCGGCGCCGGCCGGTGCCGGAGCGATGACCGCCAGCAGGAAGAGCGCAAGCGCGGCTCCCGTCCTGCGGCGTGAACCTATCGATGAGTACATGGCGTTTTCCTTTCAGGATGTGCGGGTGCAGACAGTTTCAGCCTGCTCTCCCGTGCCACGGAGCCGCATCAGGCGAGGCCCCTCAGAACCAGGCGGGGCACCCTCAGATCTGTACCGGCCGCACCCGGGGGTGCAAGCTGGGACTGTGGCAAAACCGTTGGACACCGGCGGCCCGGATTTCATCGGACGGGCAGCGGACCTGGCTGAACTGGCCGGAGTCATCAGTGCCGTCCGGGCCGGTACGGCCCGGACGTTCATCATCTCCGGCGACGCAGGAGTGGGGAAGACGGCGCTGGTTGCCCAGGCGTGCGCAGCGGCGCACCCGGAGGTTGCCATCCTCAAGGGCGCGGCCCTCCCATTGGCCTCCATGGAGATGCCGTTGCTGGCACTTCGGGCCGCCTTCCGTTCAGCCGGAGCAGCCCGCCTTCCGGCGCCGTCCTTCCCCCGGGAGGCCGGACCGGAACTTCCCCTGCTGATCGATGAGTGGCTCACCGGGCTCAGCCTGGAGCGGCCTGTCCTGCTGGTGGTTGACGACCTGCAGTGGGCAGACCAAACCACGTTGGATGTCCTGATGTACCTCGTGGCCGGACCGCAGGACCGCCGGCTGGGAGTGATCGGAACCGTACGGCACGACGACGTCGGCGACGGGCACAAGCTTGACCGCTGGCTGGCAGACATCCGGCGCCTGCCCGGAGTGGGCACCCGGACGCTGGCCCCGCTCGACCGGCCGGACACGGAAGCGCAGCTCGCCGCGATCCTGGGCGAACCGCCGCACCGGACGCTGGTCAACGACGTGTTCGCCCGCTCCGCCGGCAACCCGTATCTCAATCTCCTGCTGGTGGCCGGCCTCAGTGCCGGAGACCGGCACCTGCCGGCCGGATTCCCGCCCGACCTGAAGTCCGCCGTCCTGCGGTCCTGGAAAGGGCTCCCATCCGACGCCCAAGAACTGACCCGGATCATGGCCGTCGGCGGGAAAGCCACCAGCGGGGCCGACCTGCGGGAGGTCGTCGGTCCGGCGTTTGCTCCCGAACGCATACCAGCGGTCCTGCGTTCGGCCGCGGAGGCAGGAATCCTGGACCTGGCCCCGGATGGAACGTACTGGTTCCACCATCCGCTCATCGCCGAAACTCTGGAGCTGGCGCTCGATGCCGTGGACCGCACGAGCCTTCATTCGGCGTTCGCCTCGTATTACGAACGGCAGCTGGACGGAGGCACCCGCCCGGAGGCCGCCGTCGTGGTTTCCCTTGCTGACCACCACCATCAGGCCGGGCATCAGGCCGAGGCTTACCGCTGGGCGCTTGTGGCGGCGGACGCGGCACGTGGGTCCGGCGCCACCGGCGATGCGCTGCGGATGCTGAGCCGGGCCCTTGACCTGCACCCGGGATTGCCGGATGCGGCGGAGCTTACCTGGGATCTGTGGGACCGGGTCCGTCAGGCAGCCTACGAGTCGGGGGCGTTGTCCGTGGAGCTGGAATCCATCGAGGCGCTGCTGGGCGGCCCCGACGGAGATCCCCTGGTCAGGGCCGAGCTGATGGTGCGCCGCATGCACCTGCAGCTGTCCACCGGGCAGGGGTTCTTCCCCCTTCCGGACATACGGGAGGCCGTCCGGCTCTCCGCCCGCGCACCCCGCAGCCGGCAGCACGCCCTGGCCTTGGCCGAGCTGTCCCACGCAACCATGTGGCACAACGAGCCGGGTTCCGAGGCGCCCGCCAGGCAGGCACTCGCCCTGGCCAGGGAACTCGGGGACCACCGCACGCTGTCCTACGCGCTAACCGCGGTGGCCATCGCCGAAACAAATGCGGGGCGCCCCCACGCAGGAATTCCCCTGGCGGCCGAAGGGGCCAGGGAAGCGCTCCAGGCACGTGATTTCTGGGCTTTCGTCCACGCCACGTACTGGACAGGCAACGCCCAGGGACCGTGGACGAGTGAAGCGTATGCGGACCTGCTGCACCGGGCCCGGCAGGAACTGGTGGACCGGGGAGCGCCCCACGGGTATACATCCAAAATTGCTGCGGACGAAGCGGGGAGCTACCTGGCCGTCGGTGACTGGAGGAAATGCCGTGCGGCGCTGCGGATCGCTCTCGGCTTTGATCCCGGACCGATGGGGGACGTGAGCGCACGGCTGACGGCTGCACGGCTCGCAGGGCTGCAGGGCCGGCGCGACGAGGCAGCGGTCCACCTTCAACGGGCTGAGGAGCTGTATGACGAGACATCCGGTCTCCTGAACCTGGACTTCGACGCCATCCGTGCGGAAGTCAGCGTCGCGGCCGGGCGCCCGGAGGCAGCCTTCGAGGCGGCACTCACAGGTGCCACCGGCCCGGGTCCGCCACCCACCATGTGCGAGTGGCTCCTTCCCGTTGCCGCGCGCGCACTCGCAGACCAGGTCCAACGCGCGCGGGACCTCGGGGCGCCGACGTCCGGCCTGCTGGCCGCGGCCAACGACCTCCAGGACCGCTTTCCCGGCATCCTGCACGAACGCTTGGGGGAATCGGAGCTCTACCGGCGGCAGGTGGAAGCCTTTGAGCTCCTCTACGCCGCCGAGCTGGGCCGGGCCCGGAATCTGCACGGCAACGCGCCGGAGTGGGCCAAGACGGCCGACGCCTTTCGGGGCGCCTCCCTGCCGTGGGAGGAGGCCTATGCCTGCCAACGTGCGGTGGAGTCGCTGCTGCTGCATGGGCACAACCCTGGGCACCAGGCAGCTGAGCTGCTCCGCCGGGGGCTCGCACTCGCGGTGGAGCTCCAGGCGGCACCAGTCCGGACGGCCCTTGAGGGCCTTGCTGCGCGGGCGAGGATCCCGGTTGCAACGCTGGCTGCCGCCGGGCAGCGCCCTGCAGCAGTCCTGCCCGGACTGACGCCCCGGGAGCTGGACATC
This sequence comes from Arthrobacter sp., assembly GCA_036566705.1. Lineage (GTDB taxonomy): Bacteria > Actinomycetota > Actinomycetes > Actinomycetales > Micrococcaceae > Arthrobacter. The sequence goes on from DATCVX010000575.1 coordinate 10,330, forward strand.
CTGGACTACGTGGTTGCGGGACGGACCTACGGCGAAATTGCCCGTGCCCTGGTCATCAGCGAGAAGACGGTCAGCTCACACATCTCCAACCTGCTGCGAAAGACCGGTGCCGCGAACCGGCTGGACCTCGCACGGCTGGCTTCGGCCGGTCCTCCGGCCGACGCCCCGGTAGAGACGCCGCGCTGAAGTACCGGCCTGACGTGCCGGTCAGAGGTGCGCGCTGAGGTACCTGCCTGATGTGCCGGTCAGCCGCGGGTCCGGATAAAGTCCGCAACGGTCGCGGCGAGGGAGGCGCCCACCTCATCGGCGCTGCGCTTTTTGCCGGCCACGGCGAACGAATGGTCCCCGCCGTCGATCCACTCCAGCACGGCGGACGGGCCGATCCGGGACACCACCCCCTCCAGCAGTTCCGGGGTGGCGAAGGTGTCACGGGAGCCCTGCAGGAACAGCATGGGCAGCGTGAGCCCGTACAGGTGCTCGTCGCGGATTTTCTCAGGCTTGCCCGGCGGATGCAGCGGGTAGCCAAGGTAGACGAGTCCCGCGGCGGTCATTCCTTCCGCGACTGCCATCGACGCCATCCGGCCACCGAATGACTTGCCGGCAGCCCAGACCGGCCCGGTGTCCCCGTGTTCGGCGCCCTGCCGCGCTGCCTCGTCCATCGCGGCCCGCCAGGCGGCGATGGCGGCCGGTGGCCGGTCCGGGAACTTCCGCCCGGCCTCACGGTACGGGAAGTTGAAGCGCAGGGTGGCGACGCCTTCTTCGTTGAGGGCGTCGGTGAACCCACGCATAAAGGGATGCTCCATTCCCGCGCCAGCCCCATGGGCCAGCACCAGGGTGGCAAACGGCTGCTCCGGACGGGCATAGGACGCGGAAACCCCGACGTCGCCCACGGCGATGGTCAGGGCGGACTCTGAGACGGTCATGGATCCATGATGCCGGATTCCGTCCTGCTTCCGTCCGCGTGCTGCTCCCGTCCACGGCGCGCTTCCGTCAGCGTGCTGTTTCCATCAGCGTGCTCAGCCGTCCGCGGCCGGGTGGCCTGCCGGTAGCCTCCACAGGCGCGCCACAGGAGCGGGACAGGCGGACCCAAGCCCGGCGCCGGAGAGTGGGGTCAACCCGATCCTGGAGGAACCACCATGAGCCTCATCTGGAATTCGGTCCTGATCCTGGCGGGATACTTCCTCGGCGAGAACTGGCAACTGGTGGAGGAGTACACCGGGGCGCTCCAGATGCTGGTGGCCGTCACAGTGGCCGGCCTGGTCACGCTGTTCGTTGCGAGGAAGCTCCGGAAACGGCGGGAGCGTGTCACCGTCTGAGCCCGTTCTGTTTGCCGGGCTATGGGCCGGGTGTACGTTGTCCCCATGGCGAGCGAACAGACAATCTTGACCGTCCCCGGACCCCACGGCGAACGCGAGATGCGGATTTCCAGCCCCAGCAGGGTCCTCTGGCCCGAACTGGGGCTGACCAAACTGGATCTGGCGCGCTACATGGTGGACGTGGGGCAGGCCTTCATTGCAGCGAACGGTGACCGGCCGGTGGCGCTGCAGAGGTACTCGGACAACGTCGAAGGCGATCAGTTCTTCTCCAAGAACCCGCCCAAGGGCACCCCGGACTTCATCCGGTCGGTGAAAGTGGTTTTCCCGAGTGCACGCTCGCATCCCATGCTGGTCCTGGACGAGCCGGCTGCCGCCGTCTGGGCCGTACAGATGAACACTGTGGTGTTCCACCCGTGGCCCTCACGGGCCGGAAACACCGACAACCCGGACCAGCTCCGGATCGACCTGGACCCGCAGCCGGGAACTGACTTCGACGACGCGGTCCCGGCCGCGCTGGCGCTGAAGGAGGTGCTGGCCGAGGCCGGCCTGGAGTGTTTCATCAAGACCTCGGGCAACCGCGGGCTCCACGTGTATTCGCCGATCGAGCCGACACGCGAATTCCTGGATGTCCGGCACGCTGTGATCGCTGCCGCCCGCGAGCTTGAGCGGCGGATGCCGGACAAGGTCACGACGGCCTGGTGGAAGGAGGAACGGGGCGAGAAGGTGTTCCTGGACTTCAACCAGGCCAACCGCGACCGGACTATCGCAGGCGCGTACAGTCCACGCGCTTTGGCCCACGCATCGGTGTCGTGCCCCATCAGCTGGGAGGAGCTGGAAAGCGTCAGCCCGAAGGACTTCACGATTCTCACAGTCCCGGACCGGCTGAAGACCGTGGGTGACCCCTGGGCCGACATAAATGCGCACCCCGGCACGATCGATACGCTCCTGGGCTGGTGGGACCGCGACCTCAAGGCAGGACTCGGCGAGCTGCCCTTCCCGCCCGACTATCCCAAGATGCCAGGCGAACCTCCCCGCGTCCAGCCCAGCCGGGCCCGCAAGCCGGACTAGGACGTGGCGCGGTGTCCGGTCCCGCAAACACCCACTCATCCGGCCAGGCCTGCCGTCCGCTCCTGCCCGCTTACTTCCTCGCCGTCCAGGCGGCAGGCCGTGTACGACGACGTGTCCCGCCTCGGAATGTCCGCCCGGGCCGGGGCAACTGGGCAGGAACGCACACCCCGGCGAACTCACTTTCGCACAAGCGTCCTGCGGGTAATAATGTCAGACCCTCCCGCCATGATTGGTACATGGGAAGAGCAGCGGTGGCGAAGGCATATGCGGACATCGACGCCGCCTGTGCTGTGCTCTTTGCCGAACTGGCCGGGACGGGCTCCGGGGCGGACCCTGAGGGCGATCCGATGCAGGACA
>DATCVX010000576.1:0-6064 GCA_036566705.1 Arthrobacter sp.
GTGCTTCTGGTTGACGCGGCGCAGGGCATCGAGGCCCAGACCCTCGCCAACCTTTACCTGGCGATGGAAAACAACCTCACCATCATTCCGGTCCTGAACAAGATCGATCTCCCGGCCGCCCAGCCGGAGAAATACGCGGCCGAACTGGCCAGCCTGATCGGCGGCGACCCCGACGAGGTACTCCGCGTCTCCGGCAAGACGGGCATGGGCGTCGAGGCCCTGCTGGACAAAATCGTGCGTGACCTGCCGGCCCCGACTGGCAACGCGGACGCCCCGGCCCGCGCCATGATCTTCGACTCCGTCTACGACACGTACCGCGGCGTGGTCACCTACGTCCGCGTGGTTGACGGCATGCTGCACCCCCGCGAACGCATCCAGATGATGTCCACCAGGGCCACCCACGAACTCCTCGAGATCGGCGTGAGCTCCCCGGAACCCACTCCCTCCAAGGGCCTTGGCGTCGGCGAAGTGGGCTACCTCATCACCGGTGTAAAGGACGTCCGGCTGTCCAAGGTCGGCGACACCGTCACCAACCTTGCCAAGCCTGCCTCCGATTCCCTTCCCGGGTACGCCGATGCCAAGCCCATGGTCTTCTCCGGCCTGTATCCGCTGGACGGCACGGACTATCCGGTGCTCCGCGATGCGCTGGAGAAGCTGATGCTCAACGACGCCGCTCTGGTGTACGAGCCCGAAACGTCCGCCGCGCTGGGATTTGGTTTCCGCGTGGGCTTCCTGGGGCTGCTGCACCTGGAAATCACCCGGGAGAGGCTCGAGCGCGAATACAACCTTGACCTGATCTCCACCGCCCCCAACGTGGAATACGAGGTAACGCTGGAGGACAAGAAGGTGGTCCATGTGACCAACCCCAGCGAATACCCCTCCGGCAAGATCGCCGAGGTCCGCGAGCCGATGGTGTCCGCAACCATCCTGGCGCCGAACGAATTTGTTGGCGCCATCATGGAGCTGTGCCAGAGCCGCCGTGGTGTGATGGGCGGCATGGACTACCTGTCCGAGGACAGGGTGGAAATCCGGTACCGGCTGCCGCTGGCTGAGATCGTCTTCGATTTCTTCGACATCCTCAAGTCCAAGACGCGCGGCTACGGCTCGCTGGACTGGAAAGCGGACGGCGAGCAGGTGGCCGACCTCGTGAAGGTGGACATCATGCTCCAGGGCGAGCAGGTGGATGCGTTCTCGGCCATCACGCACCGGGACAAGGCGTACGCCTACGGCGTGATGATGACCACCAAGCTGCGCGAACTGATTCCCCGCCAGCAGTTCGAGGTGCCCATCCAGGCTGCCATCGGTTCCAGGATCATCGCCCGGGAAAGCATCCGCGCCATCCGCAAAGACGTGCTTGCCAAGTGCTACGGCGGTGACATTTCGCGAAAGCGCAAGTTGCTGGAAAAGCAGAAGGAAGGCAAGAAGCGCATGAAGATGGTGGGCCGCGTCGAGGTTCCGCAGGAAGCTTTCATCGCCGCGCTGACCACCGACGAGTCCAAGGACAAGGCCAAGAAGTAGTGATGACTGTGGCCGGACCCACCGGACGCCCCCGCAATGCCTAGCGCCCTTCCCCTCGGCGACCCGGCGCCGTCGGACGGTCTGCTGCCCCCGCAGGCAGCGGACGGTGCGGCGGACCGGGCCTTCGGACTGTATGTGCACATTCCGTTCTGCGCCGTACGGTGCGGCTACTGCGATTTCAACACGTACACGGCCACTGAACTGGGAGGCGGAGCGTCGCAGGACGCGTACGCCGGCACCGCCGTGTCCGAGCTGGACTTCGCTGCGGCCGCGCTGCGGGCCTCCGGGATCCCGGACCGGCCCATGAGCACCGTGTTTTTCGGCGGCGGAACCCCAACCCTGCTTCCCGCGGAAGACCTCGCACGTATCCTGGCTGCCGCCGTCGGCCGCTGGGGGCTGGAACCCGGCGCCGAGGTCACCACCGAGGCCAACCCTGACTCCGTCACGCCGGAGTCCCTTGCCGTCCTCAAGGACGCCGGCTTCACCAGGGTTTCCTTCGGCATGCAGTCCGCCGTTCCCCATGTACTAAAAGTCCTGGACCGGACGCACACCCCCAGCCGAGTGCCGCAGGTGGTGCAATGGGCGCGTGACGCAGGCCTTGCCGTGAGCCTGGACCTGATCTACGGGACCCCGGGGGAATCACTGGACGACTGGCGGTACTCCCTGGAGACGGCGCTGTCGTACGAGCCGGACCACATCAGTGCCTACGCGCTGATCGTGGAGGACGGCACCAAGCTTGCCGCGCAGATCCGCCGGGGTGAAGTCCCCGGAATCGACGACGACGACCACGCCGACAAGTATGAACTCGCCGACCAGCTGATCGGCGAAGCCGGGCTCGGCTGGTATGAAGTCAGCAACTGGGCCCGGACGCCCGATCAGGCATGCCGCCATAACCTGGCCTACTGGCGCGGTGACGACTGGTGGGGCATCGGCCCCGGAGCCCACTCACACGTGGGCGGTGTGCGCTGGTGGAACGTCAAGCACCCCACGGCCTACGCCGGCAGGCTGGCCCAGGGGCTCTCACCGGCCGCCGGGCGGGAAACCCTCGACGACGGCACACGGGACATGGAACGGATCATGCTCGAGGCGCGCCTCGTCACCGGTGTCAGCATCACTTCGCTGGGGGAGTCCGGCAGGAAAGAAGTGGCCGGGCTCATCGCGGACGCGCTGGTGGAGCCTGCACAGGCATTCAGGGGACAGCTGGTGCTGACGCTGAAGGGCCGGCTGCTCGCCGACGCGGTGGTCCGCAGGATCCTGCCGGACTGAACGGCACAAAAGCAACGCGGGGTCACTTTCCGCCCCATATCCTTGACGGATTGGGACAGAAGTGACCCCGCGTTGGTTTTAGGTGCGGTTACTTAATCCAGCGCAGGTTGTACTGGTAGCGGTGCGGCTGGCCGCGGTTCACATGGATGCCGGCAGCAACGGAATAGCACGTCAGCGCGATCCAGATCAGCGTGGCAATGACCGCGAAGATGTTGCCGATCACGGGGATGAACACCAGCAGGTTGGCCACAACGGCCGCGATGGTGGGAGGCAGGCTGAAGTTCAGCGCTTCCTTCGATTCCTGGGCGGTAAACGGCCCGCGGTCCCGGAAGATGAGGTAGATCAGCAGCGACGGAACGCACCCGAGAATGCCGCCGAAGTGAGCCAGCGTGGCCCACTGCCGGTCTTCACTGGCCGTCAGGGGCAGCGCGTTTGCGGGAACGCCATGGTACTCGGAGCGGCCCTGGCCGCCCTGGTTGTCCCTGTGTTCGCGTGCGTTTTCTGCCACGGTGTGTCTTCCTTCGAAAATGCAATGGTGCGTTGATGTAGAACATTCAAACTTACAGGGTGCCGGCCCAAGTGCAGCGGCACCTGCAGTACCAAGAATACTGCTAGGGAACGGTCAGGAAGTCGATGACTTCTTCCACCCTGCCCAGCAGTGACGCTTCCAGGTCGGCGTAGCTGCGGACAGCTCCCAGTAGTTTTTGCCAGCCCAGGCCGACGTCTTCCTTGGTGGAGTGGGGCCAGCCGAACGCCGCCAGGATGCCCGTCTTCCAGTCCTGGCCCCGGGGGACCACCGGCCAGCTGTCAATTCCCAGCACGGCAGGCCGGATGGCCTGCCACACGTCCACGTAGGGATGCCCGACGATGAGGACATTGCCTGCTGCCCCCGGCGAGGCCATCACGGCGTCCGCGATCCGGGACTCCTTGGAGTCCGGCACCAGGTGGTCAACGAGCACGCCGAGCCGGCGGCCGGGCCCGGGGGAGAAGCCGGCCACGGCCGCGGCCAGATCATCAATGCCGTGCAAAGGCTCGACGACGATGCCCTCCACCCGGAGGTCGTCTCCCCAGACCTTTTCCACCAGTTCGGCGTCGTGCTTGCCCTCCACCCAGATCCGGCTGGCCTTCGCCACCTGTGCCCGCTGGCCGGCCACCCGGACCGAACCGGACGCCGTGCGTCCGGCAGGCGCGGTGGCCGGACGCGGTGCCGGCGGCATGAGCCGGATGGGCTGCCCCTCGAGGAGGAAGCCGTAGCCAAGCCGGAACGACCGCGATTTGCCGCGCCGGTCCTCCAGCGCCACGACATGCATGCCGCCGGATTTTTCGACCCTCGTCACGGCGCCCACCCAGCCTGACTGGACATCCTCCAGGACCATGCCCCGCTCCACCGGCACTTCCGGGAGCTGGTTCCTGACGGGGGCGGCGATCTCCTGGGGGCCCCAGTTCTGGTACTGCATGGATGTGTTCCGCCTTGCCTAGATCCTGGCCCGGAATTTCGCCCGGAGCGGTACCAATGCTAACAACGGGAGGAGTCATATTAGACTGTTAGCACTTAGGCATGTCGAGTGCTAAGCCGCGCCCGCGCCGCGGCCGGTGCGCCCGGCGCCCCTGACCCTGGATGGAGGTGGAGTGTGAGCGAGCCGCGCAAACTTGAAGTACTGCGTGCCATCGTGGAGGACTACGTGCACTCCCGCGAGCCGGTGGGGTCCAAGGCGTTGGTTGAACGCCACCACCTGGGCGTGTCCAGCGCCACCATCCGCAACGACATGGCGGCCCTCGAGGACGACGGCCTCATCACGGCACCCCATACCAGCGCCGGACGCATCCCCACGGACAAGGGCTACCGCCTGTTTGTGGACCAGATCTCAGCCGTCAAACCCCTGTCCCAGGCTGAACGCCGCGCCATCCAGACGCTCCTCGAAGGCTCTGACGATCTCGATGACGTCCTGGAGCGGACCGTCCGGCTGCTGTCACAGCTGACCAACCAGGTGGCAGTCGTCCAGTACCCGCACCTGAGCCGCGCCACGATCCGTCACATCGAATTCGTGCTCCTGGCCCCCCGCCAGGTCCTTGTTGTCCTCATCGCCAACACCGGCAAGGTGGAGCAAAAAGTGGTCGACGTCGGCCAGGACCTCGGCGACGATGCCCTCGCCGGCATCCGGGGCAGGTTCCTCGCCTCGCTCGCCGGAACCCCGCTCAGCCAACTGACCCAGTCGCTGCCTGCGGTGGTTTCCGGGCTGGGCCCGGGGCAGCGGCAGGCGGCGCAGGCGCTGGCCCACGGCCTTGAGATCCTCGCCCACAGCAGCCGCGAAGACCGCATGGTCATGGCCGGCACGGCCAACCTCGCCAGGTCCAATGTGGACTTCCCGCTCAGCATCGGCCCGGTTCTTGAAGCACTCGAGGAACAGGTGGTCATGTTGCGCCTGCTGAGCGAAATGGCACAGGATCCCCGCGGCGTGACAGTCAGCATCGGCCGGGAAAACCCGTACGACGGGCTCGCCGAAGCATCCGTGGTGGCCACGGCGTACGGCCCGGACAGCACGGCCAAGATCGGGGTGCTCGGCCCCACCCGGATGGATTACCCCACCACCATGGCGGCAGTCAGGGCCGTGGCCCGTTACCTGTCAAGGATTCTGGGCCCCTGACCGCACCTGGCCGGGCCCCAGGCAAGAAGAGCAGTGCAAGCAGTCCGACTGCAGCAGTACAAACAGGAAGAGATACGAACTTTGAGCAGCCACTACGACGTCCTTGGAGTCTCACCGGAAGCCACCGGGGAAGAGATCAAGAAGGCCTACCGCAAGCTGGCCCGCACGCTTCACCCGGATGTCAACCCCGGTGAGGATGCTTCGGACCGCTTCAAGGCCGTGACCCACGCCTACGAGGTGCTTTCCGACCCGCAGAAGCGCAGGGTCTATGACACCACCGGCAACGAAAACGGCACCGACAACGGCTTCGGCGGCGGCGGTTACGCCGGGCAGGGCTTCGCGTTCCAGGACATCTTTGACACCTTCTTCGGCGCCGGCGGATCCGCCGGACCGGCGTCGCGTGTCCGGCGCGGGCAGGATGCCCTCATCAGCGTCAGGATCGAACTCCGCGACGCCGTCTTCGGGGTCAACAAGAAACTCGAAGTGGACACCGCCGTCGTCTGCCCCACCTGCAACGGCTCCTGCTGCCGGGAGGGCAGCCACCCGGAACGCTGCGACATCTGTGGCGGCAGCGGGCAGGTCCAACGCGCGGTACGGTCCATCCTGGGCCAGGTCATGACGGCTGCGCCGTGCGG
>DATCVX010000577.1:0-5179 GCA_036566705.1 Arthrobacter sp.
GCAAGGCCGCGCCCTGGGTGGGCGACTTCGAGCTGGCCCCCAAGTCGGTGGTCCGTGACATGTACGAGCGAGCCATGAACTTCGGCGAGTTCGTCCAGTTCTACGGGCTGGCCCGCTCCGAGGGAATTGTGCTGCGCTACCTCGCCGACTGCTTCAAGGCGCTGCGCCAGACCGTGCCGCAGGACCTGCTCCGCGAGGACCTCGAAGACCTCATCGCCTGGCTCGGCGAGCTCGTCCGGCAGGTCGATTCCAGCCTGCTGGATGAGTGGGAGGAACTGACGTCCGGCGCCGCGCCGACACCCCATGATGCTCCGCCTCCCCCGCCGCCGTCGCTGACGTCCAACATCCGCGCCTTCCGGGTGATGGTACGCAACGAGATGTTCCGCCGCGTGGAACTGTTCGCCGATGAGGATGCCGCCGCCCTGGGAGAGTTCGACGGCGGCGCAGGCTGGGACGCCGAACGCTGGGAAGACGTCCTGGACGACTACTTCGACGAGCACAACGACATCGGCACCGGACCGGATGCGCGTGGACCCGGGCTGCTGATCATCACCGAGGAGCCGGGGCTGTGGAAGGTCCGGCAGATTTTCGACGATCCGGCACACCACCACGACTGGGGAATCTCCGCCGAGGTTGACCTGGCCGCCTCCGACGAAACCGGTACTGCGATGGTCCGCGTCACCGGCGTCAACCGTCTGTAGGGCCCTAGTAAACTCGGACCATGAGTGTAATCCGCCCCGCAACCCGGCACGACGTCCCCGCAATCCTGCAGATGATCCACGAACTGGCCATCTACGAGAAGGAACCTGACGCTGTCCGCAACACCCCGGAAATGCTCGCTGAAGTCCTGTTCGGGGAAAACCCCCGCGTGTTCGCCACGATGGCTGAGAACGCGGCGGGCGAGGTCCAGGGATTCGCGCTGTGGTTCCTGAACTACTCCACCTGGGAAGGCGTCCACGGCATCTACCTGGAGGACCTCTACGTCAGCCCGCACGCCCGGGGCGAGGGACACGGCAAGGCGCTCCTGAAGCATCTCGCGGCCACCGCCGTCGAGAACGGCTACGCCAGGGTCGAGTGGAGCGTCCTGGACTGGAACGAGCCCTCAATCAACTTCTACCGGGGCCTCGGTGCCCGCCCCATGGACGGCTGGTCCACGTTCCGGCTGACCGGTGAGGCGCTGGAGCACTTTGGCAGCAGCAGCATAGCGGCCCTTCGTGGCTGAACAGTCCGCCACAGCCCCGCGGACAAAGGCGCCGGCACGGCACACGGTCAAGGCGCGCCACGAATTCCGCGGCATGCGGACCGCCGAGCATTATTTCACCGTCCCGCTGGACCATTTTGGTACCGGGGCCGGCACCGCGACGGCGCCTGGCACCGGGGATGCTCCGGAGACCATCACAGTGTTCGCCCGCGAGTACGTTTCCACAGCCCACACTGAGGCGGAGGCGGAGGAACTGCCCTGGCTGCTGTTCCTTCAGGGCGGTCCCGGTGGACGCGGCAACCGGTTTGCGTCGCTGGGCGGCTGGAGCAAGGCGGCAGCCCGGGATTTCCGGATCCTCATGCTGGACCAGCGCGGAACCGGTCTCTCCTCCCCTGCCGACCGGAACACCCTGCCCCTGCGCGGCACCGCTGAAGAACAGGCTGCCTACCTTGAGCACTTCAGGGCCGACTCGATCGTGGCCGATGCGGAACTCATCCGCGAAGTCCTCGGCTCCGGCCCCTGGAGCATCTACGGGCAAAGCTATGGCGGGTTCTGCGCCCTCACCTATCTTTCCATCGCGCCGGACGGGCTGAAGGAAGCACTTATCACCGGCGGGCTGGCCCCGCTGTCCGGCCCGGCGGACGACATCTACCGTGCCACGTTCCAGCGCGTCGCGGAGCGGAACACTGAATACTTCAGCTGGTACCCCGAGGACCGGCGGACAGTGGAAAGGATTGCCGGCCATCTTCGCCGGACCGAGGAATTCCTGCCCGACGGCGGCCGCCTGACCGTGGAGCGGTTCCAGATGGTGGGGGCCTTCCTGGGCGGCAACACCAGGGTGGACGGCCTGCACTACCTGCTGGAGGACGCGTTCACCGAGTCGATGCACGGCAGCAGGCTCTCCGATGCCTTCCTCGAACAGGTCCAGGGAATCGTGTCCCGGCTGGCCAATCCCCTGTATGCGCTGATGCACGAGTCCATCTACGGGCAGGGGCAGGCCAGCAACTGGGCGGCGTGGCGCGTGCTTCAGGAACACCCGGAGTTCCAGCCCGATGCCACGCCGCTGCTGCTCACCGGGGAGATGGTGTATCCGTGGTACTTCGAGCAGGATGCCGCGTTGAAGCCGCTGCGGCAGGTCGCCCACCTGCTGGCCGCCAAGGCGGACTGGAAGCCGCTCTACGACTGTGACCGGCTGGCCAACAACACTGTGCCGGTTGCCGCGGCGGTGTACCGGGACGACATCTATGTGGACCGGGCACTGTCCCTGGAAACGGCGGCGGCCGTCCGCGGGCTCCAGGTCTGGGAGACCCCCGATTTCCACCACGACGGAATAGCTGACGACGGCGAGGCCATCTTCGGCCGGCTGCTGGGGATGGCGCGCTCAGCCCGCCACTGACCTGCTGGCTGACCTGCTGGCTGACCTGCGGCGCCCCGCCACCAGCGTCACGGCGGCGGCCGCCAGGACAGCTGCCCCCACCACGGCGCCCACCATGTTCAGCCCCAGGTAGCCGGCACCGCTGAGGACCAGGCCCGACGTCGCCCCGCCCACCGCGCCGGCGACGCCCATAAGCATGTCCGACACGCCCTGGACGACAACACGGGACTCCTGGCCTACGCTCTCGGCCAGGAGGGTGGAACCGGAAATGGTGGACGCGGACCAGCCCACGCCCAGCAGGACCAGCCCCACGGCCACGGCCACCGTGGACGACTGGCCGAACCCTGCCACCGCCACAGCGGCGATCAGCGTGGTAAAGCCGATCATGATCGTCTCTGTCCGGCCGGCCTTGTCCGTCAGCCAGCCCATGACCGGCGACAGCGCGAACATGCCCGCGATATGCAGGGAGATCGTGAACCCGATAATCACCAGCACATCGCCGGTGGCGGCGTGGCTGGCGTGCCCGGGACCTGCCACAAGTTCCTGCAGGTGCAGCGGCGTCATGGACATCACGCCCACCATCACGGCGTGCGCTCCGACGACGGCGGCCAGGGCCAGCCACGCTGCCCTGGATTGCCGGATCGCGCGCATTCCGCGGACCAGCGAACCGCCGGGACGGTTGCCGGGACCGGCGGCCCGGACCGCTTCTGATCCGCCCGGTTCGCTTCCCCGCCGTGAGGCCAGTTCCCGTGCCAGCAGGAGCGGGTCCGGCCTGAGGCCGGCAAAGAGCAGGACTGTGGCCATGAGGAGCCCGGCTGCGGAAATGACGAACGGGCCGGCGACCGGCGGCAGTCCGAGGGCCTGCCCCACCACCGCGCCAGGCTGGATCAGGTTCGGCCCGGCAACAGCGCCTACAGTCACAGCCCACACCACGGTGGACAGCGCCCTGCCGCGGTGGTCGGCATCCGCGAGGTCGACGGCGGCGAAGCGCGCCTGGAGGCTGGCAGCGGTCCCTATCCCAATGCCTGCAGCGCCCAGCACGAGCAGGACAAAGACGCCGGATACGACTGACAGGATGATGAGCATGGTGCCGAGCATGGCGGCGGACAGGCCTGTGACCTGGCCGATCCGGCGTCCCCGGCGGTCAGCAAGCGAGGCAAGCGGCAGCGCGGCCAGCGCGGCACCGAGCGTCATGACGGTGGCCACGGAACCGGCCCAGGCCGTGGAGCCCGAGAGTTCCACGGCAAGGATTGAGCCGATGGAAACGGTTGCTCCCGTGCCGATGCCGGCGAAAACCTGGGCTACGCTCAACAGCGCCACGGTGCGCCGCTGCACCTGGCGCACTCCGCTTTCGGTCATCACAGTGCCGGCCATGGTCCGAGCATAGTCCCCGGCGGGCACGTCCTGCAGGGGCAGTTTTAAGCCAATAATCCCGGCCGCGCTGCGGCCGGGATTATCAGGTAATGCGGTAGACGGTCGGAACCGCGCGGAAAGCCTATTCGACGTCGCTGAGGCTCTTCTTGGCGTCTTCCTCCAGGCGCGGGTCCAGGTGCGCCGTCTTCGCCTTGGAGCTTAGGAGGCTGGCAACCACGGCAACAACGATGGTGCCCACGATGACGGCCAGGGAGACAAACGTCGGAATCTCCGGCGCCCATTCGATGTGGTGGCCACCGTTGATGAACGGCAGTTCGTTGACGTGCATTGCGTGCAGCACCAGCTTCACGCCAATGAACGCCAGGATGAAGGACAGCGCGTGCTTCAGGTAAACCAGGCGGTTCATCAGGCCGCCCAGCAGGAAGTACAGCTGGCGCAGGCCCATCAGGGCGAACAGGTTGGCGGTGAACACGATGAACGGGCTCTGCGTCAGGCCGAAGATCGCGGGAATGGAATCAACGGCGAAGAGGAGGTCGGTCAGGCCGATCGTGATGAACACGATCAGCATCGGGGTGAAGACCTTCTTGCCGTTAACAGTGGTGCGCAGCTTGCCGCCGTCGAACTTCTCCGACATGGGGATGACCTTACGGATCCGGGCGATGAGGGGGTTTTCCTTGTCCTCTTCGTCCTCACCTTCATCCTGGGCCTGCTTCCACGCGGTCCAGAGCAGGAACGCACCGAAGATGTAGAACACCCAGCTGAACTGCTCGATCACAATGGCGCCGAGCAGGATGAAGATGCCACGCAGGATCAGGGCGATGATGATGCCCACCATCAGCACTTCCTGCTGGTATTTCCGAGGCACGGAGAACCGGGCCATGATGATGATGAAGACAAACAGGTTGTCGATGCTGAGGCTGTATTCCGTGACCCAGCCGGCCACGAACTGGCCGCCGAACTCGGCGCCGGTAAAGGCGAACATGGCGCCGGCGAACACGAGGGCGAGCGATACGTAGAACGCCACCCACAGCCCGGCTTCCTTCATGGAAGGTTCATGGGGACGCCGGACAACCAGCAAAAGATCGATGAGGAGGATCAGGCCAAGGACGACAAGTGAGCCGACCTCGAACCACACGGGCAAATCGAGCACAGGGTAGCCTTTCGCAGGGTACAGAGAAGCGGTGTAAGTCTCTCCGGCCAGCCTGTGCACTTGGTGCTGATGTGGCGGC
>DATCVX010000578.1:0-5777 GCA_036566705.1 Arthrobacter sp.
GCCGACTCGCTGTCCACGTGGTTCCTGCCGGCGCTGGCAAGCCTTCCCCCGGACGCCGGCGCCTGCTTTGAACTTCGCAGGGAGGATGAACAGCATTCCACGCAGCTCCTGCGTACCGGAACGGTGATGGCCGCGGTGACCGCAACGCCCGAGCCGGTCCAGGGCTGCAGCGTGGAACCACTGGGTGCCCTGAGATACTACGCCGTAGCCAGCCCCGGCTACGTCCGCCGCTGGTGGCCGGACGGGCCGGACCTCACGGCCGGCAGCCGGGCCCCGGTCATGGATTTTGACCGCAAGGACGATCTGCAGGGCGGATTTTTCCGCAGGCTGACCGGGGCGGAACTGACCGCACCAAGGCACTACGTCCCGTCGTCGGCCGAGTTCGCCCAGGCCATCGGCCTGGGACTGGGGTGGGGATTGTTGCCGGAACAGCATTGCCTGGCCGCCATCCGGAGCGGGGAGCTCGTTGGGCTGGCACCGGCCAATCCGGTGGACGTGTCGCTGTTCTGGCAGCGGTGGAAGATCGACTCCCCGGTCCTCAACCAGCTTTCTGCCGCAGTCCGGCAGACGGCGTCCCGGCAGCTCCGCCGGCCCGGAGCCTGACCTGCCGCGCCTGACCCGGCCACGGCGGGGGCTGCATAGCCAAAGGCGACGTGCCATACTCAGGCCGTGACGTCGTCGTACTCGTTCCGCGCTGAATTGTGGCTCTACCCGGGAGAAGCGGGCTGGCACTTTCTGACCCTTCCGGCGGATGTGGCTGACGATCTTCGTGAGGAAGCGGCGGTGTTCCGTAAGGGCTTCGGTTCGATCAAAGTCACAGCCGAAATCTCCGGCCACACATGGCAGACGTCGGTCTTTCCGGACAGCAGGAGCGGCTCCTACCTGCTGCCCGTTAAAAAGGCCGTCAGGACCGCGGCCCGGATCAGCGCCGGGGACGACGTGGCAGTGCGGCTGGAAATCCAGCATGAAGATGCGGCATAAACCGGGGCACGGAATGACGGTATCGGCTAACCCTGCCCGGAACGTTGCCTCCGGGAGAGCCTCCTCCCGGAGTGCCGCACGGTGCAGCGCGGCCCATGCGCGAACGTGCAGATAACCCCCTCAAAACGCGGGAAACAGGGCATTATCTGCCAGTTCGCGCCAATCAGATCTGCTTGAGCGCCTGCTCCAGGTCACGGATGAGGTCGTCCGCGTCCTCCAGGCCCACAGACAGCCGCACCACACCGTCGCTGAGCCCGATGGCGGCGCGGCCTTCGGGACCCATGGCGCGGTGCGTGGTGGTGGCCGGGTGGGTGATGAGGGACTTGGCATCGCCCAGGTTGTTGGAGATGTCGATGATCCGCAGCGCGTCCAGCAGGGCAAAGGCGGCGTCCTTACCGGAGCGCCCGGCCGTCGTCGCAAGTTCCAGCGTGAGGACGGTGCCGCCGGCCTTCATCTGCTTGGCGGCGAGCTCGTACTGCGGGTGGGATTTCAGCAGCGGGTATTTGACCCAGCTGACGGCAGGCTGCTGTTCGAGCCATTCGGCCAGCCGCAGCGCCGTGGCGGAGGAATGGTTGACGCGCAGTGCCATCGTTTCCAGGCCCTTGGTGAGCACCCAGGCGTTGAAGGCGGACAGCGAAGGGCCGGTGTGGCGCATCAGCTGCTTGACCGGCCCGTCGATGAATTCCTTGGTGCCCAGGATGGCCCCGCCCAGGACCCGGCCCTGGCCGTCAATGTGCTTGGTGCCGGAGTAGACAATCACGTCCGCGCCGAGCTGGCCGCAGCGCTGCAGCAGGGGAGTGGCAAAGACATTGTCGACGACGACCGTGGCTCCGGCGGCGTGCGCCAGTTCGCTGACCGCGGCGATGTCCACGATTTCCTGCATCGGGTTGGACGGCGACTCGAAGAACACCGCCGTGGTGGGCTCCGACAGCGCGGCGCGCCACTGCTCCAGGTCCGGTCCGTCAACGAACACCGTCTCCACGCCCCAGCGCGGCAGGATTTCGTTCAGGATCACAAAGCAGGAACCGAACAGGGACCGGGCGGCAACCACGCGGTCTCCGGCTGCCAGCAGGGCACCCAGGGCGGTGAACACGGCGGACATGCCTGACGCCGTCGCGAAGCACGCCTCGGTGCCCTCAAGCAGGCGGAGGCGTTCCTGGAACGTGGCCACGGACGGGTTGCCGTACCGGGAGTAGACGAAGCGTTCGTCCTCGCCGGTGAAGGCACGCTCGGCAGCGGCAGCGGATTCGTAGACGAACCCGGAGTTCAGGAACACCGGCTCGGTGGTTTCCTGGAAGTTGGTGCGGTCCAGCCCGCCGCGGACTGCCTGGGTGTCAGGGCTCCAGCCGGCGGCATCTTCGTTGAAGGTCACTTAGTTCTTTCCGAGGTTGGTTGGCAGGCCGCGGTTCTTCCAGCCGTTGACGGTGCGCTCGCCGTAGCGGTCCGGCTCGCCTTCGAAGCCCTCCAGGACGTTGTAGGAGGTGAAGCCGGCCTGTGTCGCAGCATTGGCGGCGGCGATGGAACGCTGGCCGGAGCGGCAGATGAACAGCAGTTCGGTGCCGCTGTCCTCCGGCGCCTGCTGCGTGAGGTCGGTGATGAAATCCGGGTTGGGAATGCCGCCGGGGAACGTCCACTGGATGAACAGGGGATCATTCTCGGTGGCCTTGGTATCAGGGATGCCGATGTGCGCCCATTCACCCTCGGTGCGGACATCCACCAGGATGGCGCCCTGCTCCAGCTTGGTCCAGGCTTCCTGCGGGGTCAGGTCTCCGGCGTAGCTCACGCGTGGCCCTCGCCGTCGAACTCGAGGTCTTCCACGGCTGTGGCCACGGCGGCGTCCGCGCTGGCGATGGCGGCAGGGAGGATGAGTGCCTGGGCAACAATCACCTGGCCGCCGTTGGACGTGGCAGCCGGGCTGCCGTGCAGGACGTAGCCTTCGGCCAGGGCGGCGGAAATCCGCTCACAGAAATTGCGGTCGTCCGGCCCTGTTATGAGCCGGTACGACAGTTTTTCTTCAGGGGCAGGTGCGTCAGACACGACGGATCTCCTTCTCTCACGCTTGCAGCTCGAATGGGTCGATATGCCGAGTATTCACCTGAGGCACCCCGCCGCGAAAGGGAGGGTTGCCGACCGGCCAGTCAGGGCTTGGCGCCGATTCTCATTACTCCCCAAAAACGTAACACTTGGGCCGTCCCGCCGCACCGCCGCCGTCGTCATGTTCCGTAACCAACACGTGCTTCCACCGCCGGAACCCCGGCGGGACAATCAATCCATGGGGATAGCCCGGCGGGAACCGGCCGCATCCGCGGGCCTGAAGACAGCCGCGGCAGCCCTCGCGGTGGCCACCGCGGCCCTGGGCCTGGCCGGCTGCCGGGACGTTTTCGCGCCGCCGCCGTGCATGCCGCCCGCCTACACCGTGACGCCGTCGGAAGTTAAGCCCGGTGACGAGGTCACGGTCAGCGCGCCGGACACCACCTGCGGTGCACGCTACGGCCGGGACGCGCAGGTCCGGGTGACGGTCCGGGATGCGGCACGGGCGGCGGTGCTGGAGGCGCTCGCTCCCATGACCGACGACGGCGGCTTCACCTTTGTGTTCACCGTCCCGCCTGCGACGTCTCCCGGAGAGGCCGCCGTGTTGGCTTACCCCTACAACCTGGACTGGTGCGACGACACCGGCGTCAACAACCGGGCCGGGGCCGGCCCCCGGACCCTTGTCCGGGTCTCGTGTGCCGAGCGGTCGGTGCCGCTGGTGATCCTCGATGGTGCGGAACCCTAAAACCAGGCTGACCAGCGGGAATGTCATGACGGTATCCCGGATGGGACCCGGCGACCGATAGAGTTTGGCTTGGGTGCCGGGCACCATCACTGAAGCGCAGCCGTCCTTGGGGGTCACTATCAGCATGCCAACAGCCACCGCATCCCAGCCTGTGACGAAACGCGCGGCGGCGCGGCGCCTGCTGCCGGCGGCGCTCCTGACGGCCCTGCTCCTGCTGCTCACCGTGATCCCGGCGGGCTCCGCCGTGGCCGCCGAGCCTGTTCCCGACGAGGGCAAGCCGCTGCTGGGTGCCGTCCTGGAATGGGGCGAGGACTCCGGGCAGGGCTTCGCTGAGCGGCTGGGAGCCTCACCCGCGCTGCTGGGACACGACATTTCACTCCCCATCAGGTCCGGCGAGGAGCAGGACATCCTGGAGTTCCTGGGGCAGGCGGCAGGGCTTGGCTCCCATGCCATGCTTACGGTGCGTCCCACTGTGCCGCTGGACCGGGTGGACTCGGCCGGCTCCGCAGCGTTCGCAGCCAGGGTCCAGGATCTGGCAGCAGGTTTCCAGGGCGCGCTCCTCATCCGGTTCGCCCCGGACATGAACTCAAGCTGGGTCGACTGGGGCCAGCAGCCGGCCGCCTATAAAGCCGCGTTCCGGAATGTTGCCGCAGGGTTCAAAGCAGCCGACGACGCCGGCACGGTGATGGTGTGGGAGCCGTACCTTGGGCGGGACTACCCGTTCGAACGCCACCGGAATGCGCCGGCTCCGGGATCCGAGGGCTTCGCAGCCCTGGACACCAACGGAGACGGGAGCTGGAACGGGTCAGATGCCGCCTATGCGCCCTATTACCCCGGCGACGACGTCGTGGAATGGGTGGGGCTTACCGCCTATCACGATGAGACGGGCGGGAACTCTGCCGTCAATTCCCTTCCCGCTGACGGTGAGCTGGCCACAATGCTCACGCAGTCCGGCAGCGAGGATTTCTACGCCTCCTATGTCGTTGGCCGGAACAAGCCGCTGGTCCTCCAGACCTCGGCCTTCTACAGCCCCGCCACGGGCGGCGCCGCGGAGCTGGATATCAAAACGTCCTGGTGGGACCAGACCCTGGATACGGCCACGTCCGGACGCTTCGGACGCATCGCCGCCGTCGTCTGGGACGAACGGACGAGCACGCGCGACACGGGGGTGGCCAGCATCGACTGGCGCCTGACCGGGAACATGCTCCTTGCCGAAGCCGCCGGCAACATGCTGGCGGAATCCAGTCTCACCACCGGGCCGGTCACTGCCGTCAGGGCGGGCCAGCCCGCCACGCCGGCCAACTCCCTTTCCGGGCCCGCGGCGTGGAGCGTCGCGGTGGCGCTGGCAATCCTCCTGGTGGCCCTGTGGCAACTGCCGCGGCGGGTTGGCGCGGTGGCCGGCTGGGGATATGGTGATCCCTCCAAGCGCGACTCGCGCGTGGATCTCCTCCGGGGCATGGCCATTGTTTTTGTGGTGGTCAACCATCTGGGTATGACGTCACTGTTCCAGCTCCTCACCCAGGAGTCAGTGGGCTTCGTCTCCGGCGCTGAGCTGTTCGTCCTGTTCTCCGGTCTGGTGGTGGGCATGGTCTACGGCCCGCGGGTGAAAGGCGAGTTCGGCGAGGTGGTGGACCTGACGTCCCGCCGGGCGGGCAAGCTCTACCTGACAGCGCTCGTGGTCCTTGTGGGTGTCTTCCTGCTGTCATTGCTGCCCTTCTTCAACACCGATGCGCTGACCACCTACGTGGACCAGGGGACCGGAGGCGCAGGGCACAACGCGGTGGGCAGGACCTATGACCTGTATGCCGGGATGGAAACGCTTCTTCAATTTCCGGTGCCGGCCCAGCTCCTTCCCGCCATAGTGCTGCTGCAGTTCGGTCCGTGGCAGTTCAACGTCATGGGCCTCTATGTGGTGCTGCTGCTGGCCAGCCCCCTGATCCTCGCCGCGCTCAACCGGGGCAAGGGCCTGTGGGTTATCGCCGCCACCCTGGGCATTTACGCCGTGGGCGCTGCCACCCGG
>DATCVX010000579.1:0-5668 GCA_036566705.1 Arthrobacter sp.
CCGGTGTTGACCCCGCCTCCGGTGACCGCGCGCTGCGGTCCGTCACGCACCGCACCATTGCCGACGCCGCCGCCCTGCTGGACAGCAACAAGTTCAATGTGGTGGTGGCCAAGCTGATGGAGCTGGTCAACGCGACCCGCAAGACCATAGACGCCGGTGCCGGCGGGGCCGATGCCGCTGTCCGAGAGGCGGCCGAGGCCGTCGCCGTCATCCTGAGCCTCTTCGCGCCGTACACTGCGGAGGACATGTGGAACGTCCTGGGCCACCCTGCCTCCGTGGCGAACGCCGGCTGGCCTGCCCACGATGAAGCACTGCTGGTCCAGGAAACGGTCACCGCCGTCGTCCAGGTGCAGGGCAAGGTCCGCGACCGCCTCGAAGTCTCCCCGGAGATCAGCGAAGACGAACTGCGTGAACTGGCCCTTGCCTCGGAGAACGTCCAGCGCGCCCTCGACGGGCGGGGCATCCGCACCGTCATCGTGCGGGCACCTAAACTGGTGAACATCGTCCCGGCCTAGCCGGGGCACCGGCCGCCGGACCCTTCCGGCGGCCGGCGATAACTCCAGGAGGCGCACTTGCCCGACCGTGATTCCGTTGCCTGGCTATGGCTCCGGGACCGCTTGGCGGCCCTCCGCCCCGCGCCCCGGCCGGAAATCTCCGGTGCCGGCCAGGCCGACGTCGTCCGGACCGCGGTGGTCACGGACTCCGCGGCCGCCCTGCCGGCAGAATGGGTCAAGGCCTGCGCCGGCGACGGTCGCCTGACCGTTATTCCCATGCCCGTGATGGTGGGCGAGGAAATCTATGGCGAGGGCGAAGACGACATCACCGAGACCATTGCGCTGGCACTGGCCAGCGGCAAATCGGTCAAGACCTCCCGTCCGTCGCCGGGCCAGTTCGAACAGGCGTTCCGGGCCGCGGAGCGCCGTGGCTACGAAGCTGTGGTCTCCATCCACATTTCCGGCGGGCTGTCCGGCACCGCGGACGCGGCCCGCCTTGCGGCCGGCCGGGTAGGCATCCCTGTCGACGTCATCGATTCGGGCACCGTCGGAATGGCGCTGGGCATGGGTGTGCAGGCCGCTGTCGTCGCCGCGGCAGGAGGAGCAGACGCTGCCGGCGTGCGGGTCATGGCCGAGGGGCAGCTGGGCCGCACGAAGGTGTACTTCTACGTCCCCAGCCTGGAGCAGCTCCGCCGCGGCGGAAGGATCGGGGCAGCCGCGTCCCTCTTCGGAACCATGCTGGCCATCAAACCCATCCTGGCGGTCGACGGCGGCAAGATCGTCCCGCTGGAAAAGGTCCGCTCGGCAGCCAGGGCGATAGCCCGGCTGGAGGAGATTGCGGCCGCGGACGCTGGTTCGCGGCCTGCCGGCAGCGTCAGCCTCGCCGTCCACCATTTCGGGAACCCCGCAGAAGCCGAGGCGCTTGCAGACCGGCTGGCGGCCGCACTGCCGGGCTGCGCCCGCGCCCAGATCAGTTCGCTTCCTGCCGTCCTCGCCGCTCACGCCGGGCTGGGAGTCCTGGCCGTGATCGTAGGAGACGGCGGAACGTCGGAACCGGCCGCCGGAGTCCCGGGCCTTTCCACATAGCCGCACCAGGTACTGGCCCGGGCAGGCCTGCCTCCTTAGCGTGGGGGATATGTCACGCCGGGATGCTGGAGCCGCAGCCAGCCCTGTGGCGCGCCATGCCGGTCGGCGATTGCAGGCCACCCTCGGATCCGGCTCCGGCGGGCTGCTGCCCGGAGGCGGGGAGGGGTTTGTCTACGGCGGCGGCGAGGGCAAGGATTCAGATCAGGCCGACGGATCCGGAGCCGAAACTGGCTCCGGAACCTTGTCCGGCACGGGGCGGACGGGGCCGGTCCTCAGGTGGCGGCTGGGACTGAAGGTCGCCGTGCTCGTGGGCATTGCTGCCGTCGTGTGCGGGGCGTGGTTCTGGTGGCAGGTTTCCACCGGGCGGCCGGAGGTGCTGCCGCTCAGTGACGTCACGCCGTCAGGAAAAGCCGCTCCGGGCGGATCCGGGCAGGA
Organism: Arthrobacter sp.; assembly: GCA_036566705.1. Taxonomy (GTDB): domain Bacteria; phylum Actinomycetota; class Actinomycetes; order Actinomycetales; family Micrococcaceae; genus Arthrobacter. The sequence goes on from DATCVX010000579.1 coordinate 2,016, forward strand.
GCCGCCCGGCACAGGACGGGAGAATCGAGGACAGGCTGGCGCGGATGCCGGACCCGGGGGAGCAGCGCCGGCGGTACTGCATGTGGCGGGGGCTGTCGCCCGGCCGGGCATCCTTGAGCTTGCGGCAGGGAGCCGCGTTCACGATGCCATCGCAGCCGCCGGCGGAGGAACCGCGGCAGCGGACCTTGACCGGCTCAACCTGGCCGCCGTCGTTGTGGACGGTCAGAAAATTTATGTGCCGCGGCAAGGTGAACCCCTGCCCGCCGATTCCGCAGGCGTCCCGGCGGGCGGGGCCGCAGCCGGTACAGGCGGCGCCGAACCGCCCGCCGCCGCGGGCAAGACCAACCTCAACTCGGCAGGCGTTGAGGAGCTTGGGACGTTGCCCAAGGTCGGCCCGGTACTGGCCCAGCGCATCGTGGACTGGCGGAAGGAGCACGGGCCGTTCACGTCGGTCGAGGAGCTCGACGCCGTGGACGGAGTGGGACCGAAGATGCTCGAGACCCTGCTGCCGTTGGTGAGCGTGGAGTGATGACCCCGGACGGAGCAGAGCCGGATGAATAGCCCCAGCCCGTGGAGCCGGTTTGTGGACGCGGCAGTCAGGGCGCCGGGCGCCGGAGCCGGCGAAACCTCCGGTTACTCCGCCCGCCCGCAGGTGCCCCTGGCCCCGGCTGGTCTGGGACAGCCGGCAAAACCGGCAGGGGAAACCGTCCGCCGCGTGGTCAGGGATAAAGTTCGCGGGCGGCCTAAAGTTTCGTCTCCGTCAGAGGGGCCGCGGCGGCGCACGGACGTGCGGCTTGCTCCGGCCGCGCTACTGGTCTGGTGTGCGGCCGTCGCCGGGGTCTGGCTGACACCGGCAGCCCTCCTCGGCCTTTGCTGTGGGCTGCTGCTCGTTGCCGCGGTTCTTCTCGCCAAGGCCCTGCGGAGCGGTGTTCCCCGCAGTTTCCTGACCACCGCGGCCATCGCCGTGCTGCTGGCCGCGTGCACCGCCGCGCATTCGGCTGTTGCGTCGTCGCAGCGGCACGATGGCCCCCTGTCCGATGCGGTGCGTGACGGCACATCGGTGGTGGCCATCCTGGAAGTCACCGGAGCACCGCGTGCCGTATCCCCGGCAGGGCAGAGCGGGGTGGCCGGGCGCTGGGCTGTGCCGGCCACAGCCCTTGATGTCACGGCCGGCGGCCAGGTAATCCGGGGCCGCGCCGACATCGTGGTCATGGGCGGCGGTGACTGGGGCTCCGTGGCGGCCGGCCAGCGCATCCGCAGCACGGGGAAGCTCCGGCCTGCGGATCCGGGCCAGACGGAGGCGGGGATCCTTGCCGCATCAACAGCCCCGGTGCTGTTGCCAGGCGGCTACCCGGGCTGGCACGAGGGCGCGGCGCGGCTGCGCAGCCACTATGTCTCCGCGGCGGCGTTCCTGGCACCGGACCCCGCCGGTCTCTTGCCCGGCATGGTCACCGGGGACACCAGCGCCCTGGATGAAGGACTGACTGCCGCCATGCAGGCCGTGGGCATGACCCACCTGACGGCCGTCAGCGGCGCCAACTGCAGCCTGGTTCTCGGAGCCCTCCTGATGCTGGCCCGCAGCCTGCGCCTGCCGAGAGTGCCGGCAGCAGTCATGGCATTGTTGGGTCTGGGGTTGTTTGTCCTCCTGGTGGGCCCCGACGCCAGCGTCCTGCGGGCCGCCCTCATGGGCTCCATCGCCCTTGCGTCACTGGCGGGCGGACGGACGGGCCGGGGCCTGAGTTTTCTGAGCCTCGCCGTCATCGGGCTTTTGCTGTTCGACCCCGGCCTGGGGACCAGCTTCGGCTTCCTGCTGTCCGTCCTGGCCACGCTGGGAATCATCGTGCTCGGCCGGCGGATGGTGGACCTGACGCCTGCCGTCGTGCCTCGCTGGGTGGCGGCGGCATTCGCCGTGCCGCTTTCCGCGCAACTGCTGTGCGGTCCCGTTATTGTGCTCCTGCAGCCGCAATTCTCCACCTACTCGCTGGTGGCCAATATGGTGGCCGCCCCGCTCGTTGCGCCGGTGACGCTGCTTGGGACGGCCGCGGTTCCCTTGGTGGTGCCTGCGCCGTGGGCTGCAACCGCCCTGATCGCAGTTTCGGGCACTTTCTGCAGCGGTGTGGCCGGGACGGCCAGGTTCATGGCGGGCATTCCCGGCGCCTTACTGCCGTGGCCCGAGGGTGTCCTCGGGCTGTTGACCATGGCTACGTTGTCGGTGCTCACGCTCGCCGTGGTGCTGCTGGCACTTCGTCCGCGCGTGGCAGTGGGCATGCTCCTTGGCCTTCACCGCCGCATCGAGAAGATCCTGGAAAAGGTGGAACACGTTGGCTGGCCGCCACCGCTCCGCCGGTTGCCGGGACGTGGCTTGGTGCCACGGGCCCGCCGTGGCAGGCTTAGATATTGCACAAACACCTCCGGAAGGAACCCAGCATGGCCGCTGCGCCGAATGCACGAACCAGGACTACGGCGTCCGGCACGGCCACCTGGCGGGACGTGGAACCGGCGGGAGTGGTCCTGATCGGCGGTCCGGAGGAGTACCTCGGTATCCGGGCGATGGACCGTGTCAGGGCGCAGGTACGGGCAACTTCGCCCGATGTCGAAGTCACCCGCATCAATGCGGCAAGCTACGAAGCCGGGTCACTCACCCTGCACGTCAGCCCGTCCCTCTTCGGCGAGAACAAGCTGATCGAGGTCGAAGGCGTTGAGAGCATGAACGACGCCTTCCTGGCCGACGCACTGTCCTATGTGGCCCGCCCAGAGGCCGACGTCGTGCTGGTCCTGCGGCATGGCGGCGGCGTCCGTGGCAAGAAGCTCCTCGACGCCGTTAAAACCGGCGGCTGGCCCGTGGTGGACTGCCAGCCGCTGAAAAAGGATGCCGACAAGACCGCATTCGTCACCTCGGAGTTCAGGGCTGCCGGCCGGAAAATCAGCGGCGAAGCCGTCCAGTCCCTGGTCAACGCCGTGGGCGCCAGCCTCGCCGAACTCGCGGCAGCCTGCAGCCAGCTGATCGCCGATGCAAGCGGAGCCGTGACCCCCGAGCTGGTGGACCGCTACTATGGCGGCCGGATCGAAGCCACCGCCTTCAAGGTTGCCGACGCCGCCATGGCGGGCAACGGACCGGCGGCCCTGTCCGCGCTTCGCCACGCCCTGGCCACCGGAGCCGACCCCGTTCCACTCGTGGCCGCGCTGGCTGCCAAGCTGAGGACGGTCGCCAAGGTGGCGGGCGCGCGGGGGTCGTCCGCGCAGATCGCCCGGGATCTTGGCATGCAGCCCTGGCTCGTGGAACAGGCCCAGCGTGACGTACGGCGCTGGACGCCGGAGGGCCTGGTCCGCTCCATCCAGGTCACCGCGGAAGCCGATGCGCAGGTCAAAGGACTTTCGCGGGATCCGGTCTACGCGGTGGAGCACGCTGTCACGGTCATCGCCACCTGCGCACGCGGGCACTGAAGGCCTGAGGGCAGCTGCCCACTGCGCCACCTGACGGGCTGTCTGCTGCGGGGGAGTGGAACAGGGCGGCGCGCTTAAAGCGGTGTGGCCGGCACCCAGGGGGTGCCGGCCACAACCATCAGTTCAGGGAACTGGAAGCCTTACAGTGCGTTGACCTTCTTGGAGATCGCCGACTTGCGGTTCGCTGCGTTGTTCTTGTGCAGAACACC
>DATCVX010000580.1:0-4924 GCA_036566705.1 Arthrobacter sp.
GGACAAGGACGACGGCGGTGACGGCCAGTCCGAGGAATGTCCCCACAATGCGGTGGATCCCCCGCCGGACCCGGCTGGGGAGGTCGGCCCCGGCCAGCGGGACAGCGGCGGCCGCCATGGCCCAGTGCGGATGTCCGCTGCCGCTGATGACCCCGATGGCTCCGGCCAGGCCGACCGCCAGGGTGTACCTGGCCGCGTGCACGGCGGCCGCCCGCCCTGCCGCACCGCGGATGGACACAACGTCGCGCGCGGCTCCCGGCTGCCATGCCCGGACGCGGACCCAGCCGCCGAAGCCCACCACCATGGAGAACGCCGCCGCTCCTGCGGCGATCAGCAGGGCGGCATACCAGGGGACGGACATGGGTACCGAGGCGCAGGCGCCCAAGGCCAGGATGCCGAAGAACGGGCCGTTGGGCTTGAGCTTCACACGGTCCGAATACACGGAACCGACTCCGGCCAGCACCGCCTCCACGGCCACCAGCCACCACGACTGGAGGTTGTTAACGGACAGGAAGATGCCGACAGCCACCCCGCTGAGGAGGACCAGCGCAGCCTGGGACTGGTGCCGGAGCCGCAGCTGGTGCGGTTCGGACCGTCCGTACATCCCTGTCAGGGCGCCGAACACCGCGTAAATGATCAGGTCTGCGCGCCCCAGGAACAGCAGGAGGAGCGAGGGCGCAGCGACACTGAGGGCAACGCGGAGCGCCGCCAGGTGGTCGTTGTTCGCGGGTTCCAGCCGGTGGAGGGCACGGACTTGCCGCAGCACTGGCTTCACGCGTTGACACCCCTCATGTGGTTGGCTGCCCCCGGGCGGGGCCTTTCAAAATTATCTCCCGGCGCACGGCTAAGGCCCGCCCTGCGTGCTTCCCCCAAGGAAAGAACGCGGGACGGGCCTTTGAGCGGGCCAGGCAAACAGCGGCTACAAGACGGCCCTGACAGGCCGGTTTGTTCTCAGACTCCGGCCGTAACCTTAGGCGCCGAGGCGTCGGTGATGTCCTGGGTTTCGAACGGCATGTCGTCCAGGTCGATCAGCGGGTTCTCGTCCTGGGTGGCAACCAGTTCCCTGGCCTCCGCCTGGGTGTCCACGCTGGGCATGGAGCCGGGCAGCGGGCGCTGGGCTGATTCCTTGAGGAAGTAGATCGCCACTGCACCGATCACCGAGGTACCCATCAGGTAGTAGGCCGGCATCATGTCGTCGCCGGTGCCGCTAATGAGGGCTGCCACGATGAACGGCGTGGTGCCGCCGAAGATGGCCACCGAGAAGTTGTAGGCGATTCCCATCGCGCCGTAACGGCTCGCAGTAGGGAACTGTGCCGGAAGTGCGGAAGCCAGGTTGGCCACGTAGAACGTCACCGGGAAGGCGATCAGGGCCAGGCCCGCCAGCGTCGACCAGACGTCGCCGACGCCGATCAGCAGGAAGGCCGGGATCGCGAACACCACGGTGCTCACGGCGCCGATCCACAACACGGGACGGCGGCCGATCCTGTCGGAGAGCTTGCCGGTCAGCGGAATGCAGACGGCCATGATCACCAGGACAGGGATGGTCAGCAGCGTGCCATGGACGGGGTCGTAGCCCTTGGACTCGGTGAGGTACGTGGGCATGTAGGACGTCAGCGCATAACCCACGGTGTTGGCCGCTGCGGCAAGGATCATGGCGAGCACAATCTGGCGCCAGTAGGCCTTCACGATGCCGATCGGGCCCTTGGCCACGTCCGCATCGGCTGCGGCAGCATCCTTGCCCAGGGCTTCCTGGGCGTCCAGGGTTGCCTGGAACTGGGGGGATTCCTCGATCTTGTTCCGGAAGTACACGGCGATGAGGCCCAGCGGTCCGGCAATGAGGAATGGCAGCCTCCAGCCCCATTCCTCCATGGCCGACTGGCCAAGCGTCAGCTGCAGTACGGATACCAGTGCGGCACCCATTGCGAAGCCGATGTAGCTGCCCATATCCAGGAAGCTGGCAAAGAAGCCACGGCGCTTGTCTGGCGCGTATTCGCTGACGAACGTGGTGGCGCCGGCGTATTCACCGCCGGTGGAGAAGCCCTGCACGAGCTTCAGCAGCACCAGGAGGGCCGCGGCCCAGATGCCGATCTGCGCGTAGCCGGGCAGCAGTCCGACGGCGAACGTGCTTGCCGCCATCAGCATCAGTGTTGCTGCCAGTACCTTCTGGCGGCCGATCTTATCGCCGAGCCAGCCGAAGACAACACCGCCAAGGGGGCGGGCGATGAAGGTGGCCGCGAAGGTTCCCAGCAGGAACAGCGTCTGGACCGACTTGTCTGCCTCGGGGAGGAAGACGGGTCCCATGGTGGTGATCAGGTAGCCGAACACACCGACGTCGTACCATTCCATGGTGTTACCCACGATGGTTCCGCCGAGTGCTTTTTTCAGCATGGGCTGGTTGACTACATTCACGTCGGACTCCTTGAGCCGGCGACGTGCAAGAATCTTAGGTTTCCGCACACTGGGTGGTGCGGTTGGTGGCATTACATTGTTGGTTCCGCTGGCGCTGTTAACGCCTGCTGAAGAGTCGGTCATGCTTCGGTCTGTGGGCATTTGGGCAACTCCTATGGAGGTCATTTGCTTGCGACTTGTAGCTGCCCCGCTCTGGGCAGGCCTTCAATTTTACGCGAATTCCGTGGCAATTGAGAGTTCGATGCCGTAGGATCACCCGTTTCAGGGCGTTTTCGGCCATTGTTGTCTGATTTCTTTTCGCCGCTTTGGCCGCGCCATCACTGGGAATCAGGCCCGGCGGCGCCATCGTTACGCAATCTTTTCCTTCCAGGCCGCTTTTGGGCGCCTTTTGGCAGCCCGAACAGGTCCAATCGTGACGCCCGCCACGGCCCGTCCGGCCACTGCAGGACGTCCCCACCGGCCCAAAAACAGGGGTTCACAACCGAGGCGCAAGCTGCCTATTGTTGTGCCATGGGAACACTGATTCTTGAGTAGGCGGACGCCTGCGGCCCGGACTGCCGGCCCCCGTCCACGCTGATCTCGTCAGACACGCTGATCCTCCTCAGAAAGGTTCCACCCAATGACTGAACAAAACACCCCCAGTGAGCCGGCCACCCCTGGCGAAAAACCAGAAGCCAAGGGCATCAGGGCCGGGCTCACCGAAGCGCAGCGGGCCATGCTCGCCAGCAAGTCCCGGGGTGGCGACTCCGGGCTGCAAAGCGTTGGCAAGAACCACAAGCCCACGCATGCAAGCGGCAAACAGGGGCCGGTCGAGAAGAAAGTCCGCTGGTAATTCCAGCCCCGGAAAGGCACTCCAGTCTTACTGCTGGTAAACACTTCATTTCATTGCGGAAAGGAAGAAAAAATGGCTGAAAAACATACTGGGTCCAAGGTCGCACCGGAGGTCGCGGAACATATCGCGGCAGCCATGACCGCACCGTCAATGCCGGGGCCGGCCACCATTGCCGTGAGCACCGCCATGGCGGGGATGCAGCGCTGGCCGGACGGAAACGGCAAGCGCCGCCACCCCAAGGAACGGGGTTCCTCCCACGGACGGCCCGGCCAGGAAGCAGCGGTGACGGCCGTGCACCGGACCGGCCGCCCGCAGATGCCGCACTCATCCTAGGAATCCTGCGCCGGTCGACGCGCACCTGACCTGACGACACGCAAAAGACCTGGCGACACCCGTATTCGGGGGTCGCCAGGTCTTTTGCGTGTCCCAGGGGAATTCGCGCGTCGCCGGCGCTATGACTCGTCGACCACTTCGTCCGCTTCCTTGTCCAGCCTCCAGCCCCGCCAGACCGGATGCCGGAGCTTCCCGCTGCCGGTCCATTCACCGAAGGTCACCTCACCCACCAGCCGCGGCGTCACCCAGTGGGCGTCGGCGGCATCCTCACGGGGCACGTCGTCGAACGGGGAGGTCTTCCGGGCCAGGCCCTCCACTGTCTGCCGCAGTTCCTCCAGCTCGCGCAGGCTGAACCCGCTGCCTACCCGGCCCACGTACCGCAGCCTGTTGCCGTCGGGGATGCCTACGAGGAGCGAACCCACCGAACTTTGCCGCCCGCCTTTGCCCGGCCGCCAGCCGCCCACCACCACTTCCTGGGTCTGCTCCAGCTTGATCTTGATCCAGGTCCTGGTCCGCTGCCCGCTGACATACCGGCTGTCCGTCCGCTTGGCCATCACGCCCTCAAGCCCCAGTTCCTGCGCGCTCTCCAGGATGTGTTCGATCCGGTCATCCAGGACGGGAGACAGCTCCACGGGGGCGGCCGACGGACGGTAGAACTCCTCGAGCCGCTGCCGCCGCTTGCCGAAAGGAAGGTGGCGGAGGTCCTTGCCGCCGTCGGACAAAAGATCAAAAAGCATCAGCCGTACCGGAATGGCGGCGCGGGCCCTGGCGATGTCGGCGGGCCGGGTCAGCTTCATGCGTCCCTGGAGCACTCCGAAGTCGGGTTTGCCGGAAGGCCCGACGGCGAAGATCTCACCGTCGGCGACGAACGGCCGGTCCGGCCAGCAGGCCCGGTCGGTCAGTTCGGGGTAGGTTGCGGTGACGTCGTTGCCATTGCGGCTGAAGATACGGACCTTCTCCTGGTCAGCGACGATCACGGCCCGGACGCCGTCCCACTTGAGTTCATACTGCCACTCGCTGCCCTGGAGGTCGGCAGCGGTGCCGGCGGTGGCCATCATGGGCCTGAGGTCTTCGGCGGCAGCCGGAGACGCCGGCCCGGGCTCCTGTTCGCCGTTTTCCTTCCCGTCGGGTCCGTTATCGGCCCCATCATCATCGGCCGGGGTCTTTCGCGGATGGAACGTGTGGTGGTCCTTGTCCATCAGGTGGATAAGCCACTGCCCGTCCGAATCCTTGCCCTGGCCCCGGCCGGTGTTGATCAGGGCGAACTTCCTGGTCCCGCCCAGGCCTCCGCCCTCGGAGCCGGTGAGCGTCGCAATGACCTCCCGGCCGTTGATCCACTTCTCGAGTTCG
>DATCVX010000581.1:0-3907 GCA_036566705.1 Arthrobacter sp.
CGCCTCATCGATATCTTCTACGACGGCGTGGCCACCGACCCGCTGTTGCGGCCGATGTACCCGGAAGAGGACCTCGCCCCGGCCAAGCGCCGGTTCCTGATGTTCCTTGAGCAGTACTGGGGCGGTCCCACTACCTACGGCGAGGAACGCGGCCACCCCCGGCTGCGGATGCGGCACATGCCGTTCCGCGTGACGCCGGAGGCAAAGGACCGCTGGCTGTTCCACATGCGAGCTGCCGTCGACTCACTGGAGCTGCCCCCACTCTACGAAGGCACGCTGTGGGACTACATGGAACGCGCCGCCCTGTCCATGGTGAACAGCCCGTCAGGGGCCTGAGGTCCCGCCTGCTGGCGGGCTGACCGGGTTGGGGGCTTAGCCCAGTCCGCTGCCGGTCCGGGCAAGGACATGCCCGCGTGCGCCGGTGAGGCGGAACCAGCGGCCAGTGCGGTAGAGCTTCTGGTCGCCGTCCGCAAGGAAACCCAGTGTCAGCGCGGCGAACGCGGCTCCGGCCGGCAGCCCCGAATCGTCCAGCGGACGGCCCCAGACAGCAGCCCGGGCGTTGTTGACGATCAGTGCGCCGGGCTTCTCCGGCACAATGCCGGCCACTTCGGCGATGCCGGCTTCGGCGGCCTGGCGCAGTTCGGCATCCGGAACGGACCGGACCAGCTCCCAGCCTGTCCGCGGGGCACCGACCCCGGTCCACGATTCGGTGACGGTTGACGGCGGAACCGGCAGCTCGACGTCGTCCTCTCCTGCCCGGGCGAGGCGGTCCAGGACCGCTGACAGCGGAACCGTGACGTCCGTGCCGGACCGTTCCGCGAGGCCCATGGTGCGCAGCCCCAGGATGGTGGGGGTTGCTTCGCCGAGCAGCCGGGGCCTGAGCACGCACACGTACGCGGCCAGGACTGAGCCCGCGGCCTGAAGCCGGATGGCGCCGTCGTCGATGGTTTTGGCCCGCGTGGCGAAGGTGCGCAGATCGGCGAGATCGCGCGGATCAGCGAAGCGGAAGGACTGGGTGAGTAGATCTGTCACACTATGAACACTACCGGCTGCACCTTGGTTGAGCGGTGCCGGGGTGGCGTCTAGAGTCGAACCATGACTGAAGCCGACGCCGGATTGCTGGCCCCGCCCAGCGGTGACCCCACCACATCACTCATCCACCTGCTGGATCTTGGCGAGCTGGAGGGGGCCCGGACCGACGAGGACATCTTCCTGGGGCCGTCGCAGCAGCAGCCGCACCAGCGGGTTTTCGGCGGCCAGGTCCTGGCCCAGTCGCTCATCGCGGCCAACCGGACGGTGGACGCCGAGCGGCACGTCCACTCGATGCACGGATACTTCCTGCGGCCGGGCGATGCCAACAAGCCCATCACCTTCGGCGTCCAGCGCCTGCGCGACGGCCGTTCGTTCTCCGCACGCCGGGTCCACGCCTACCAGGAAGGCGTGCCTATCCTGTCCATGATCGCGTCCTTCCAGGGTGAGGACGAAGGGATCGAGCACGCGTCAGCGATGCCGAAGGGAATCCCGGATCCGGAGTCGCTGCCGAGCACGGCGGACCTCCTGGGCAAGTTCGACCACCCGGTGGCCCGGCACTGGTCCTACGAGCGGCCCTTCGACATCCGGCATGTTGATCCGCCCCTGTATGTCTCGGCGAAGGGCAAGCGGGAGGCCCGGAACGCCGTGTGGATGAAGACGTTCGGGCCCATGCCGGACAACGCCAACCTTCACCGTGCCGCGCTGGCCTACGCCAGTGACTACACCCTGCTGGAGTCCATCCTCCGCCGGCACGGGCTGAGCTGGATCACTCCGGGCATGAACGTGGCCAGCCTGGACCACGCGATGTGGTGGCACCGCCCTGCCCGCGTGGACGAGTGGCTGCTTTATGTCCAGGAATCCCCCAGCGCCCAAGGCGCGCGCGGGCTGGCAACGGGAAAGATCTTCAACCAGGCCGGACAGCATGTTGCATCCGTGGCCCAGGAGGGCATGGTCCGCGTTCCCACCGACCTGAAGAACAAGGTGGTGGGGGCCTTCCAGTCCAAAGTCCTGGAGCACCAGATCCGCAAGGCAGGGCGGGACTAGCCGCCCCGTCCGCCTGATTCTGAACAGCGAAAAGGCCGGCACCCCGCGGGGCGCCGGCCTTTTCGCTTCACGCAGGTGTTAGCCCGTGGTGATCAGTCGCGGGTCAGGCGGCGGTGGGTGACCCGGTGCGGCTTGGCTGCGTCGGGGCCCAGGCGTGAGACCTTGTTCTCCTCGTAGGATTCGAAGTTGCCCTCGAACCAGTACCACTTGGAGGGGTTCTCCTCGTCACCTTCGTAAGCGAGGATGTGGGTGGCCACCCGGTCCAGGAACCAGCGGTCGTGAGAGACCACGACGGCGCAGCCGGGGAATTCAAGCAGGGCGTTCTCGAGGCTGCTGAGGGTTTCGACGTCGAGGTCGTTGGTGGGTTCGTCAAGGAGCAGCAGGTTACCGCCCTGCTTGAGCGTCAGGGCCAGGTTCAGCCGGTTGCGCTCACCACCGGACAGCACGCCGGCCTTCTTCTGCTGGTCCGGGCCCTTGAAGCCGAACGCCGCGACGTAGGCGCGCGACGGCATTTCCACATGGCCCACCTGGATGTAGTCCAGGCCATCGGAGACAACTTCCCACAGCGTCTTGTTGGGGTCGATGCCGCCGCGGCTCTGGTCCGCGTAGGAAATCTTGACCGAGTCACCGATCTTCAGCTCGCCGCCGTCGAGCGGCTCCAGGCCAACGATGGTCTTGAACAGCGTGGACTTGCCCACGCCGTTGGGGCCGATGACGCCGACGATGCCGTTGCGGGGAAGGGTGAATGACAGTCCGTCGATCAGCGTGCGGTCGTCGAAGCCCTTCTGCAGGTTTTTCGCCTCCAGGACCAGTCCGCCCAGGCGCGGTCCCGGCGGGATCTGGATCTCTTCGAAGTCAAGCTTGCGGGTGCGGTCTGCCTCGGCAGCCATCTCCTCGTAGCGTGCCAGACGGGCCTTGGACTTGGTCTGGCGGCCCTTGGCGTTGGAACGGACCCATTCCAGTTCCTCGGTGAGGCGTTTGGCCTGCTTGGCGTCCTTCTTGCCCTGGACTTCAAGGCGCGCACGCTTCTTTTCCAGGTACGTGGAGTAGTTGCCCTCGTACGGGTAGAGGTGGCCGCGGTCAACCTCGGCGATCCATTCCGCGACGTGGTCAAGGAAGTACCGGTCGTGGGTGACGGCCAGGACAGCGCCTGCGTAGTTTGAGAGGTGCTGCTCAAGCCACAGCACGCTCTCGGCATCCAGGTGGTTGGTGGGCTCGTCGAGCAGCAGCAGGTCAGGCTTCTGCAGGAGCAGCTTGCAGAGGGCCACCCGGCGGCGCTCACCACCGGAGAGGAGCGTGACGTCCGCATCGGCGGGCGGGCAGCGGAGGGCGTCCATGGCCTGCTCCAGCTGGGAGTCCAGGTCCCAGGCGTCGGCGGTGTCAATGGCTTCCTGCAGGTGGCCCATCTCTTCGAGGAGGGTGTCGTAGTCAGCGTCGGGGCTGGCCATTTCCTCGGAGATCTCGTTAAAGCGCTGGATCTTGCCGTAGATCTCGCCTACGCCTTCCTGGACGTTGCCCAGGACGGTCTTTTCCTCGTTCAGCGGCGGTTCCTGGAGCAGGATGCCCACCGTGTAACCGGGGCTGAGCCGCGCTTCACCGTTCGAGGGGGTGTCCAGTCCGGCCATGATTTTAAGAATGGTGGACTTACCGGCACCGTTCGGGCCAACAACACCAATCTTGGCGCCCGGGAAGAAGGACATGCTTACGTCGTCGAGAATAAGTTTTTCGCCAACGGCCTTACGGGCCTTGGTCATTGTGTAGATAAATTCCGCCATGGTTCCAAATCTAGTGGGTTGGCGGGGATAACTCACATTCGTCCGTCAGGCGGGAG
>DATCVX010000582.1:0-5043 GCA_036566705.1 Arthrobacter sp.
CGGCCTATACAAGTCTACCGGCCTCAGCTTCACAGCATAACCGCCCCGATCGGCAGCTCTGGGGGCGCGCTGCCGCGGGCCCGGCACCGACCTTTGTGTCCTGCCGTCACATCGGACCGCACCGTTTAGTGGATCCCCTACAAAATGGAGTCCGGCGGCGGACGGTAACGTCAGGAGCACCCCATGCTTTGCTTGTACAACCCCGACAGGATTTCCATGAGCCAGACTGACACCGCCGTCAACGGCGCCGCCTCCCCCGCCCGCCGCCGCTGGAACGCCACCGACCTTGGCCTGATCGCCGTCTTCGCCGCGCTCGTTGCCGGCTCCGCGCTTGTTCCCGGGATCGCGGCGAACGTCTTCGGCATCCCCATCACCTTCCAGACCCTCGCGGTGATGCTCTCCGGACTGATGCTGGGCCCCGCGCGAGGCTTCGCCGCCGTCGGGCTTTACACGCTTCTGGGGCTCGCCGGCCTGCCGATCTTCAGCCAGGGCCGCAGCGGCCTGGGCATCCTGGCGGGACCGTCAGCCGGCTACATCATCGCCTTCCCCATTGCCGCGGCACTGGTCGGCTGGCTCGCCACCGTGGTTATCCGCCGCACCACACGGGCCCGGGCGCTCTGGTTCTTCCTGGCAGCCACCGTGACCAGCATCCTGGTGGTGCATTCCCTGGGCATTGCCGGCATCGTGATCAACACCAAGACCGGGCTGGGCCAGGCCTTTATGGCCGACCTGATCTTCTACCCCGGTGACGTGATCAAGAACATCCTGGCCGCCGGGATTGCCGTGGCCCTGCACCGGGCATTTCCCGACGTGCTGGTCCGCCGCGTGAAGCGGATCAACCGCTAACCGTCATGGCAATTTCCTTCCGCCAGGCCGCCGTCGCGGTAGACGTTGACAACAATCCGGAGCCTAAGACGCTGCTCCACGGCGTCACCCTGGAGCTGACGGAACGGCGCATCGGCGTGATCGGGGCCAACGGATCCGGCAAGTCGACGCTGCTGCGCCTGGTCAACGGCCTGGTCCAGCCCAGGTCCGGGACAGTGGCGGTGGACGGCGACGACACCGTCCGGGCCGTGCGGGCGGTCCGGCGGAACGTCGGTTTTGTCTTCACCGATCCGCTGTCCCAGCTGGTGATGCCAACTGGACGGGAAGATGTTGAACTTTCGCTCCGCCGCTCCGTGCGCAACGGAGTGGAACGGCGGCGCCTGGCAGAGGCCGCGCTGGAGCGGTTCGGGCTGCTGGGCCTCGCTGACCAAAGCATTTATGAACTCTCGGGCGGGGAACGGCAGCTGATGGCGCTGGCTGCTGTCCTGGCTGTGAACCCCTCCGTGCTGGTGCTCGACGAACCCTCCACCTTGCTGGACCTGCGGAACCGCGAACTCCTTCGCCGCACACTGGCCGGCCTGGAGCAGCAGATCCTGATGTCCACCCACGACCTGGAGCTGGCGCTCGACATGGACCGTGTTCTGGTGGTTGAAGCGGGACACGTGGTATTCGACGGCGCGCCCCTCCAGGCCGTGGACCGGTACCGGACGCTCTGCGCCGAAGGCCTGGCGGCACCGTGAGGGGGCACGGCTTCCTCCTGGCGAACTATGTCCAGGGCGATTCGGTCATCCACCGCTGCCCGCTGCTCCTGAAGTTCCTGCTGGTGTTTGGCTGCGGCCTGGCGTCCTTCCTGATCGTGGACTGGCTGGTGTCCGCCGCGGTCCTCGCCGTGATGTGCGGGCTCTACCTCCTCACGGGGGCCGGACCGCGCCGGCTCTTCGGGGCCATCCGTCCGCTACTGCTCGTTCTGCCCGTGATCGGGCTGTTCCAGTGGTGGCAGCTCGGGGGTCCCACCGCGGCCCGGATCGTTCTGAACATCCTGGTCTGCATTGTTGCGGCGTCCCTGTTGACTGCTACCACGCCCATGCAGCGGCTGCTGGACGGCGTGGTGTCACTGGCCACGCCATTTCGGCGTCTCGGTGCCGATCCGGAGCGCTTCGCACTGACCATCGCTGTGATGCTGAGGAGCATCCCGTACATTGCCGGCGCCTTCGCTGACGTCCGCGATTCCGCCCGGGCACGGGGACTGGAACGAAACCCGCGCGCGCTGGTGCTGCCCGTGTTTATCACTACAGTGGCCTTCGCCCGCCAGACCGGTGAGGCGCTGGCCGCCCGAGGGCTCGGCGACGCCGACGACTGACTGCCCGCTGATGGCTGCCTAGCTGATGGTTTCGTACCGCAACAGCGCCGCGGTCCCCATCCCGCCGGCGATGCTGATCAGCGCCAGCGCCAGCTGGCCCTCTTCACCGGAGGCCCGGGCCTGGGCCAGCAGGCGCGTTACCAGCACCGCCCCGGACGCCCCGTAGGCGTGGCCCAGCGCCAGGGCACCGCCGTCGGCATTCGCCCTGTCCGGGTCAAAGCCCAGGTGATCCAGGCACGCCAGGGCCTGGGAGGCGAAAGCTTCATTGAACTCCACGAGCCGCACATCTGCCGGCATGAGCCCCCGGTTCGCCAGGAGTCTTTCGCCGGCCGCCGCCGCACCAATCCCCAGCAGTTCGGGATCCACTCCGGCGGTGTCTGTCGCCAGGACCAGGAGCCCGTCCGCTGCCCCCAGTTCGCGGGCGCGCTGCAGCGACGTGATCACGACGGCGGAGGCGGCGTCGGCGTCGAAGCATGAGTTTCCGGCGGTGACCGTTCCCCCTTCAACAAAGGCAGGCGGGAAGCGCTTCAGGACCGCCGCGTTGAGTCCCGGGCGCGGGCCGTCGTCCTTGCTGATAGTTCCGGCGGCCGTCTCCAGCGGAGTGATTTCGCCTTCGAAGAGTCCGGCCCGGGCAGCCGCGACAGCGCGCTGGTGGCTTGCCAGGGCAAAGGCATCCTGCCGGTCCCTGCCGACGCCGAACCGCGCGGCAACGTTCTCGGCGGCCACCCCCATGTCCGGGTCCCCGTACCCGGGCGGCACAAACCGGGCCCGGGAGAAGAAGTCCGGTTCGCCGTCGTCGTTCCGGTAAGCCCGCAGCGGCGCGGTGCTGATGCTCTCCACTCCCCCGGCGAGATACACCGGATTCCCGCCTGCAGCCACCAGCCGGGCGGCCAGGACGATGGCGTCCAGGCCGGAGCCGCATTGGCGGTCCACTGTCAGGCCGGGCACGCTGACCGGGAGGCCGGCCTCCAGCAGGGCAAAACGGGCCACGTTGCCGCCACCGCCCACGGCGTTGCCGATCACCACATCTGCCACGTCCTCCGGGGACACGTGGCTCTCGGCCAGGAGCTGCGTCAGGACAGGCGCCAGCAGCTGGTGGGCACGCAGGTCCTTCAGCGCCCCGTTGGAGCGGCACACCGGGGTCCGCCGGCCGGCGATGATCACAGGCTGGCGGTCGGCAGGCAGCAGCCCCGGGACTGCGGTGTTAGTATCCACGGGCTTCAGTGTCCTAAGGCTTCAGTGTCCAAGGGGACGGACCCGCTGGTCATGGGAACTGATCCAGTCAAGGAGCATGTTCCGGCTCACCTTGCCGCGGTCGGTGGTGGGCAGCTCGGACAGGGCGAAGTACTGCAGCGGGCGCTTGTCGCGCGCCAGGATGTTTTCGAGACCGGCTTTGAGCTGGTTGGCGGATATTCCGCCGTGCGCCGGGACCACGCCTGCAACGACACGCTGGCCCCTGAGGTCGTCGGGCATCCCGGCTGCGATGGCCGCCGCGACCCCGGGAACGGACGCCAGCGCCAGTTCGACCTCATGCGGGTAGACGTTCTTCCCGGAAGTGAGGATCATGTCAGCCCGCCGGCCCAGGATGTGCAGCCCGTCCTCTGCCAGGTAGCCCTGGTCGCCCACAGTGAACCAGCCGTCGAACGAACGAAGTGCCTCGCCGTCGTCGCCCCACAGGTAGCCGTTGCTGACCATGCCGCTGCGGACGAAGATATTTCCGGCCTCGCCGTCCGGGAGGCGGGTTCCGTCGTCGTCCAGGATCCTGACGTCCACGCCCGGAAACGCGCGGCCGATTCCGGTGCCGCCGGCATCGAGTTCCCCGACAGGGAGGCCGGCGCCCGAAACGAAGCTCAGCTCGGAGGCACCGTAGTACTCGAAAATGGTGGCGTTGGGCGCCCAGCGGCGGGCGGCTTCAAGGGTGCGGGCATCGAGCTTGGAGCCGGCACAGATGATGGTCCGCACGCCGGCCGCATCCACGCAGCCGGTGAGGCCGCGCTCACTAAGCAACCGCAGCATGGTGGGTACCAGGACCAGGCGCGTCACGCCGTCGTGGGTGATGGCAGCGTGGACGTCGCCGACGTCGAAAGTCTGCAAGGTCTGGAACTCGGAGCCGGCGTAGAGGCACTCCGCCAGGGCATAGAGGTTCAGGCTCGCAGCGAGGGGGCCCGGGGCCAGGGTCACGTCGTCCTGCCGGAGCCCAAAGAATTCGATGGACGCGTCGAAGGACTTCCGCCAGGACTGCCTCGAACGCGTAAAGGCCTTGGGTACCGAGGTGGTGCCGGAGGTCAGACCGATCAGGAACGTGGTTTCGGGCGGACCGTCCGCGAGGGCGTCGTCCGGGGCCACGTCCCCGGGCTGGGCCGACCCGTCCAGCCGCTGGCGGATTTCCTGCTGCAGCTGTGCTGGCCACGTCGGGTCCAGGACGGCGCACTTCCGCTCACCGGCCACTGCCGCAGCAAACCCGACAGCGAAGTCAACGGAGTTGCTTTCCGCCAGGACGGTGACAGCTTTTGCGCCCGACACAGCGGCCGTTGCGGAGTCTCGGAGTTCAACCCAGCTCAGGCGCCGGCCGGCCACAACGACGGCGGTGTCGTGCGGGCGGTCATCGGCCCAGCGCTGGATTCGATCGAGAAAAGGCATCAACCCAACTTTACCGGCAGGGCACCCGTTGCCTCTGCCTGCGGGGTCTATTGTGACTTTATGAGCTTCAATGACAACGTCCAGCTGGATCCCTCCCAGGTTCAGGACCGTCGCGGCGGGGGCCGCGGCGGTCTAATCGGGGGTGGGATTGGCGGCGCCGTGATCCTGCTGATTGCCACCTTGCTGGGCGTCAACCCCCAGCTGCTCGAGGGCCTCAC
>DATCVX010000583.1:0-4538 GCA_036566705.1 Arthrobacter sp.
GCAACGGTGGTGCCCGACTCGTGGAAGACATTGTGCAGGTGCCGCGTCGAGATGAAGTGCGCCGCGGCAATGCTGGCCGGTGACAGCTGGGGGTCGGAGAGGTTGGCTTCGATGTATTCGCGCACCGACACGGCCAGGAGGGCCTGCGGCTTCATCCGGTCCGGGGCGATGTCCATTTCCGCGTGCAGCAGGGTGGACACGAGGTCCAGTGCGTTCGCTGCCAGCCGAGAGCCGCTGGGGCCGCTCAGGACCTCCAGGTTTTCGGACAGCTGCCGGATGAACTGGCCCACGATCCCGCTCAGGCCCGTGCTGCCGGCCATCCGCACTGCCGCGAGCTGGCCCACGTAGTCCGCGGGCAGCGAGAGGGCGTCGCAGGGGAACATCACCACCATCATCCGTGCCTCTTCCTCGAACGCGAGGGTGTAGGGGCGGTTGGTGTCGTAGATGGCCAGGTCGCCGGGCCGCAGCAGGGCTTCGCGGTTGTCCTGGATCAGGAGCCCGGTGCCCTCCAGCTGAAGGTTGAGTTTGAAGTAGCGTTCGCTGGCCTGGGCGATCAGGGCCGGAGTGCGGTGGACCTCGTGGGAGGTGGCGGTGACTTCGACGACGGACATCCGGTCCAGCACCCGCGACCGCAGCTGCCCGCGGAAGCCGTCAACGTCCCCGGTCCGGGCGGCGAGCGGCACGAAGGACTCCGCCACGAGGTGTTTCCAGTGGTCAAACGTCAGCGCAACGCTGGATTTGAGGTTCTGGCTGGCGGGCTGGACTGCAGCTGGCATGGATGGTCCTGACGACGGATGGCCGCATAACGTGGGTTCCCCGGTGGCTGTGTCCTGGAACACAGTGCACTCAGGTTAGCGCCGGATGCCATCTTTTTTCAACAGCTGGCGAAAAAAGACTTTTGGTTGCGGGCTGCCGTCCGTCCTGGAGCGGTTACTTGTTTTTGCCCCGGGCTGCCACGGCCCAGCGGTTCACGAGTGCGCCGTTGCTGGTCACCGCGACGTCGTCCAC
The DNA here is from genome assembly GCA_036566705.1 of Arthrobacter sp. Taxonomy (GTDB): domain Bacteria; phylum Actinomycetota; class Actinomycetes; order Actinomycetales; family Micrococcaceae; genus Arthrobacter. Next base: position 1,009 of record DATCVX010000583.1, read on the forward strand.
GAGGTTGATGGCCAGGCAGACGTGGTTGGGGATCACACGCAGCCGGTCACCGATGGGCGGCAGGGTTCGGGTCTCGGGCCACTCAACGGTGGCGTGGTGCTCCGAGAGGGCGGTGATGCGGGCGTCCGGGTGGTCGATCAGCCGGCCGAAACCGCTTGCCCAAGCCGGCCGGTCACTGCCCAGGATCTTGCTGCCGGCGTCGATGATGAAACGCGCCGGAGCGTCCGGGAGGGTCTGGTGGTGGCTCACCACGGTGGCCGCAACCGTCAGTGCGATATCCTCCACCGCGCACCGGCCCAGCTCCAGCTGCTGGGCGTCGCCGAAGACGTACACGCCGGGGCGCACTTCCGTGGCCTCGGATCCTTCGGTCAGTAGTGCCGTCGGGGTGGACCCTCCGCTGCGCCGGGTCGCTTCGAATCCTGCCGCGGCAAGGGATTCGGCGGCGTCCCGCAGGGCTTGCTGCTCCTGCGCGGCGGCCTCTGCGGGCATCCCGGGGGCGTAGCTGTGGCCCGGGAAGGTGAAGACCCCCGCCACCTGCAGGCTGGCGCGCGAGGCGGCTTCGGCAACCACCGCCGCAGCCTCCGGGCGGACGCCGCTGCGGTGGTGTCCGCTGTCGATTTCGACCAGGACGCTGACGCTCCCGGCAGCTTGCCCGAGGCTTGACCCGAGTTTGGTTGCCCCCGCTGCGGAGTCCACGCCCACGGCGATTGTCGCCGTTGACGCCAGTTGCCGGAGTCGCTCGGCTTTTTGCGGCGAAAGCCAGAGGGGATAGGCGATGAAGATGTCGTCGATGCCTGCGTCGGCGAACACTTCGGCTTCGCCGATGGTTGCCACTGTCAGCCCGGCTGCTCCCGCGGCCATCTGACGGGCGGCGATCTCGGGGATCTTATGGGTCTTGGCGTGGGGACGGAGGGCGAGGCCCTTCTCCCTGACGGCTGCTGCCATCCGTGCGATGTTCCGATCGAGGATGTCGACGTCGATCATGATGTCCGGGGTGTCGATCTCAGCGGGGATGGTCATGGCTGGGGTTCTCCGTCGGCCAGCAGGGCGAGGTAACCCTCGAGTTGGTCGGCCAGGCCGGGATCGGCGTCAGGGCCGGCGGCCAGCGCTGCCCCGATCTGCGCGCCCAGCAGCATGTTCAGGAGCTGGCCGGCCAGGGTGGCGTCGTCGACGGCGGCGCTGACGTCGCCGGCCTCCCGGGCCTCGGCGAGGTATTGCCGGATGGCGGCAAGCCACTCTTCCATGGACTGCCGGTGGATCTCGGCCTTCTGCGGATCGTTGATGGCCTTCTGCCAGAACGGGATGACGATCCGCGCTTCGTTGACCCGCTCTTCGTCCAGGGGGAGCACCTCCAGGCAGAAGGCACGCAGTGCCGGCAGTCCGGTTTTGCCTTCGGTGACTTTGGCGACGCGCTGGTTGGTCCGGTTGAAGACGTGTCCGAATGCGAACTCCAGCAGGGTGTCCTTGGTGGGGAAGTATGGCTTCAGGGCCCCGTTGGCGAAGCCTGCCTCCAGTGCGATCTCGCGCATCGTGGCACCCTCGATGCCCAACCGGGCGATGATCCGCCACGTGGCATCCACCAGTTCCAGGCGCCGCTCGTCATGGTCAACTATTTTCGGCACCGCGGCCACTCCCCGGGAAATATTTTCGCTCAGACTCTTGTGAGCCATCTTACGGACGCTTATTCTCTACAACTATAGAAAATAAAAATTCCGACCAGCCACGGTCCCGGACAAAGGTCACCCATGACGCTTGCACCAGCTGACACAGTTACCGCGTACCGCCTGGCTTCAGGCGACGAAATCACCGAAGTCCAGGCCATCCTCCGCGCCGCAGGCCACCTCGGGCCGGAGAAGCGCATCGCCTACCTGGGCCTGCTTGACCCCGCCCGCGGCAGCGCCGCCGTCGGGCATTCTGCCGCCGGGAACGCCGACGGCGGTGCTGCCGCCGCCGGCGCGACCGACTCAGGGGACCGGCGGTTCAGGATCTTCATCCACGACATCTCTGGCGGTGCGCCCACGGATGTGGTCGTCTCAGTGACCCGCAAGGAAGTGGTGTCCACCGTCGAACTGGACACTGCAGTCACCGGCGAGCTTCCCGTCCTTGAAGAGGAGTTCGAAGTCGTCGAGGAACTGCTGGCCTCCGATGAACGTTGGCTGAAGGCGCTGGCGGAGCGCGGCCTGGACGCCAGCAAAGTCCGTGTTGCCCCGCTTTCGGCCGGTGTCTTCGAATACCCCGAGGAAAAGGGCCGGCGCATCCTGCGTGGCCTGGCGTTTGTGCAGGACTTTCCGGAGGACAGCGCCTGGGCGCACCCCGTGGACGGGCTCGTGGCCTACGTGGATGTGGTCAGCAAGGAAGTCACCCGGGTCCTGGACCTCGGCGCCATGCCGGTCCCAGCCGAACACGGCAACTACACGGACCCCGAACTGACCGGGCCACTCCGCACTACACAGAAGCCCATCAGCATCACCCAGCCCGATGGTCCCAGCTTCACCGTCAGCGGCGGCAACCATGTGGAGTGGGAGAAATGGAGCCTCGACGTCGGCTTCGACGTCCGCGAAGGCGTGGTCCTGCACAACCTCGCGTTCCAGGACGGTGACCGGCTGAGGCCCATCATCAACCGGGCCTCGATCGCCGAAATGGTGGTCCCGTACGGTGATCCGTCGCCCATCCGGTCCTGGCAAAACTACTTCGACACCGGCGAATACCTCGTGGGCCAGTACGCCAACTCGCTGGAGCTCGGCTGCGACTGCCTGGGCGAGATCACCTACCTCAGCCCTGTCATCAGTGACGCCTTCGGTAACCCGCGCGAGATCCGCAACGGCATCTGCATGCACGAGGAGGACTGGGGCATCCTCTCCAAGCACAGCGACCTCTGGACCGGCATCAACTACACCCGCCGCAACCGCCGCCTGGTGATCTCCTTCTTCACCACCATCGGCAACTACGACTACGGCTTCTACTGGTACCTCTACCTCGACGGCACCATCGAATTCGAAGCCAAAGCCACCGGCGTCGTCTTCACCAGCGCCTTCCCGGAGGGTGGCTCGGACAATATCTCCCAGCTCGCGCCCGGCCTCGGCGCACCCTTCCACCAGCACCTCTTCAGCGCCCGCCTGGACATGGCCATCGACGGCTTCACCAACCGCGTCGAGGAAGAGGATGTGGTCCGCCAGCCCATGGGCGAAGGCAACGAACGGGGCAACGCGTTCTCCCGGAAACGCACGGTGCTCACCCGCGAATCCGATGGCGTCCGCGAGGCCGACGCCCGGGCCGGCCGGACCTGGATCATCACCAACCCGGAGTCCCGCAACCGTCTTGGCGAGCCCGTGGGCTACAAACTCCACTCCCAGAACCAGCCCACGCTGCTGGCGGATCCGGATTCCTCCATCGCACGCCGCGCCGCCTTTGCCACCAAGGACCTCTGGGTCACCCGCTACGCCGACGACGAGCGCTACCCCACGGGCGACTTCGTGAACCAGCACCCCGGCGGCGCGGGGCTGCCGGCCTACGTTGCGCAGGACCGCGAG
>DATCVX010000584.1:0-1523 GCA_036566705.1 Arthrobacter sp.
GGCCGCTGCGCGAGCTGTACCTGCTCGCCTTTGAGAAGGCCATTGTTGAGTCGAAGGCATGGCTGGTGATGAGCGCCTACAACTCGATCAACGGCGCCACCGCCACCGAAAACGACCTGCTGGAAACCCCGCTGAACAGCGAGTGGGGCTTCGACGGCGTGGTGATCAGCGACTGGACCGCCGTCCGCAGCGTCAACTCCGCGAACGCCTCCCAGGACCTGGCCATGCCGGGCCCGGACGGTCCGTGGGGCGAAGCCCTGGTGGTGGCCGTGAAGTCCGGCCAGGTCCCCGAGGCTGCGATCGACCGCAAGGTATACCGGATCCTGCAGCTCGCCGCCCGCGTCGGGGCCCTCGAAGGCTTCGAACCCGTGGCCGCCGAGCCGGTGGACCGTGAGGACCCCATCGCGTTCGCCCGCGAGGCCTCCGCCGCAGGCACCGTCATGGTGAAGAACGACGGCGTGCTGCCGCTGGATCCTGCCGCGGTCACGAAGGTCGCGGTGATCGGTCACAATGCCCGCTACGCCCGCACCCAGGGTGGCGGGTCCGCCACCGTGGTGCCGGAAAAGATCGTCACCCCGCTGGACGGGATCCGCGCCGCCTTCGGCAAGGAAAACGTGACCTACAGTGTGGGCGCTGTGGTGCAGGAAGGCATCGCCGAACTGCCGCTGGAACAGATCACCAACCCCGCCACCGGAACCCCCGGCATACGGGTCCGGTTCCTGGACGCCAACGGCGAAGAACTCTTCGCCGAGGACCGCCGCTCCACCGCCCTGGTCTGGTTCGGCGGCGACGCCCCCATCGCGGCGTCCTCCACAGTCCAGTTCCACACCATCTACACCCCTGACGAGACCGGCCCGGTCCGCCTCGGCTTCTCCACCGTGGGCCACGGCCGGATCTTCGTCGACGGGACACTGGCCCGCGAGGCCACCATCGAAGCCACCGGCACCGACCTCGGCGCGGCGTTCCTGGCCCCGCCATCGGCGTCCGTCGCGGTCCAGGCCACCGCCGGCGTCCCCCTCGAGGTCCGGATCGAACTCGACACCAATGACCGTGAAGGCGCCCTGGCCAACGCCCTGGCCATCACCATCGGTGTGGAAGCGGACGATACTAACCCGGACGCCCTGATCCGCGACGCCGTGGAGGCCGCCCGCGCCGCCGAGGTCGCCGTCGTCGTGGTGGGCACCAACTCCCGCGTCGAATCCGAAGGCTACGACCGCACCTCCCTGGAACTTCCCGGCCTGCAGGACCGACTGGTCCACGCCGTCGCCGCCGCCAACCCCCGCACCATCGTGATCGTGAACTCCGGCTCCCCGGTCCTGCTGCCCTGGCGCAACGAAGTGGCCGCGACCCTGATCGGCTACTTCGGCGGCCAGGAATTCGGCCACGCCCTCACAGACATCCTCACCGGCGCCACCGAACCCGGCGGCCGCCTCCCCACCACCTGGCCCGCCGCCCTGGAAGACGTTCCCGTCATCAACGTCACCCCGCACCCGACGGAACCCTGACCTACGACGAAGGCATCC
>DATCVX010000585.1:0-15290 GCA_036566705.1 Arthrobacter sp.
CGACTGGGACAAGGAAAAGCTGCAGGAACGCCTGGCCAAGCTGGCCGGCGGCATCGGCGTGATTAAGGTTGGCGCAGCCACCGAGGTTGAGCTGAAGGAAAAGAAGCACCGTATCGAAGATGCTGTGTCCTCCACCCGCGCCGCCCTCGAAGAAGGCATCGTGGCCGGCGGCGGTTCCGCGCTGATCCACGCCCTGAAGGCACTCGACGAGGACCCTGCAGTCAAGGCCCTCGAAGGCGACGCCGCAGCTGCTGTTGGCATCGTCCGCCGCGCCCTGGTCCAGCCGCTGCGCTGGATCGCCCAGAACGCCGGGTTCGACGGCTACGTTGTCACGGCCAAGGTTGCCGAGCTCGAGACCAACAACGGTTTCAACGCCAAGTCGGGCGTGTACGAGGACCTGATCGGCGCCGGTGTCATTGACCCGGTCAAGGTCACCCGTGCAGCCCTGCGCAACGCAGCGTCCATCGCCGCGCTGGTCCTCACCACCGAAACCCTCGTGGTGGAGAAGCCGGCTGACGAAGACGAGCACGCAGGCCACAGCCACTGAGCTGACGCCTGAGCGCAGTCCGTTGTACACAAAAACCGGTCCAGCATTCGCTGGGCCGGTTTTTTGTGCTCGGGACTTACATGTCCCGCGTCTCGACGTCGCCCGCGCGCTCGTACACCAGCGACACCGCGCCCTTGGGGAAGCTGCGGGCCGGCTCCGCCAGGCGGAAAGTGGCGGGGATGGTCCCGGCGTCGAAGAGGCGTTTGCCCTGCCCGAGGGTGACCGGATAGAGCCAGAGGTGGAGGCGGTCCAGGACTTCTGCAGCGAGGAGTGAACGGATAAGGACGCCGCTGCCGAACATGTGCACCTGGCCGTACTCCTCGCGGAGCCGGCCCGCGGCCGCGGCGTCAGGCAGTACGGTGGTGCCCGCCCAGGTCGGATCAGTCAGCGTGCTGGAGACGACGAACTTGGGCACCCGGTTGAGCGTGCCGCCGATGTCGTCGGACTGGTGCGGCCAGTAGGCGGCGAAGATGTCGTAAGTCTTCCGGCCGAGAAGCAGGGCATCGATGCGTTCGATCTCGGCGCCGATCGCCTCGCCGGCTTCGTCATCGGACACCGGCGCCTGCCAGCCGCCGAAGGCGAAGCCGCCGTCGGTGTCTTCCTCCCGGCCGCCGGGCGCCTGGTAGACGCCGTCGAGGGTGATGAACAGGTTCGCGACGATGATGCCCATGCGTCCAGTCTGGAACTGTGCTCCTGCGCTGTCCAGAGCCAGCGACCGGCATCGGCCCGCGTGGCAGACTGTTGCCATGCTGCTCGACGAGCTCGTGAGAACCACTGATACCGTCGCCTCGACCCGCTCCCGGCTGGCGAAGGTTGATGCACTGGCCGACCTGCTGCGCCGGCTTGAGCCAGCGGACATCCCCTCGGCCGTCGGCTTGCTCATCGCCAGGCCGCGACAGGGCCGGGTAGGGGTCGGCTGGCGGGGCATGACAGCGGCCCTGGGGGAGCCGGCCACCGAGCCGAGCCTTACTGTCGCCGACGTCGACGCTTCGCTGGACCGGCTGCTCGTCCCTGCCGGTGCCGGATCGGCGGCGGAGCGCGCCGCCACCCTCCGGACGCTCATGGCGGCTGCCACCGGGCGCGAGCAGGCATTCATTTCCGGTGTGCTGCTCGGTGAGCTGCGTACCGGCGCGCTTGAGGGGGTTCTGACGGATGCTGTTGCCCGCGCCGCCGGCCGGCCTGTCGACGCCGTACGCCGCGCTGCCATGCTCTCCGGCGATCTCGGCGGGACAGCCCTTCTGGCGATCACAGGCACGGCCGCCCAGCTTGACGCCGTCGGCCTCGTCGTCGGCCGTCCCGTGCAGCCCATGCTTGCGGCAACAGCTTCCAGCGCCAGCGCGGCGCTGGAAACCACGGGGGAGGCGTCCGTGGAGTACAAGCTCGACGGCGCCCGCATCCAGGTGCATCGGTTCGGCGACGAGGTGCGCATCTACACCCGCACCCTGGCCGACGTGACCCACCGGCTGCCCGAGGTCGTAGAGGTGGTGCGCGGGCTGCCGGTCCGTGAAGTGATCCTCGACGGCGAAACCCTCGCGCTCGATGAGGACGGCGGCCCGCGGCCGTTCCAGGAGACCATGTCGCGGTTCGGGGCGGATGCGGTGCACGCCACGGTGTTGCATCCCTGGTTCTTCGACGTACTGCATATCGACGGGCGGGACCTGCTCGAGGAGCCTCTGTCGACGCGCATCGGCGTGCTCGAGCGCATCGCCCCGGAACACCGGATCCCGGGGGAGATCACGGCGGACGCGGCCGTTGCTGAACGGGTGTCGCGGGATGCGCTCGCTGCGGGCCATGAGGGTGTAGTGGTGAAAGCCGTCGGATCGGCCTACGCCGCAGGCCGGCGTGGTTCCAACTGGATCAAGGTGAAGCCGGTGCTCACCTACGACCTGGTGGTGCTCGCCTGCGAGTGGGGGTCAGGACGGCGCACCGGGCTGCTTTCAAACCTGCACCTCGGTGCCCTCGACCCGACCGGCGAGTTTGGCGAACCCGGCGGCTACGTGATGGTGGGCAAGACCTTCAAGGGCCTCACCGATGCACTGCTGCGCTGGCAGACCGAGAGATTCCCGGAGATCGAACTGCGTCGCACGGCGGGCACCGTCTGGGTTGAGCCCGTCACCGTGGTGGAGATCGCGATCGACGGTGTGCAGCGTTCCTCGCGATACCCGGGCGGAATTGCCCTTCGGTTCGCGCGCGTCAAGCGCTACCGGGATGACAAGACGGCTGCCGAGGCGGACACCATTCAGACCCTCCGTGCGCTGCTGCGTGGGTAGGTTGTGCCGGTTCCCCAGCGGGCGTACCGTGGCGCTTAAGTAGCGCCGCCTGGCGCGCGGCGGGGCCAAACCGGCTGGGCGGGTGTGTATCCGAACGGAGGCCAGATGACAGCTGAGACGGGCATCGACCAAGGTCGGTCAGCCTTCCGGGAGCACCGATGGACCGATGCTTTCGAGAACTTCCGTGACGCCGACCTGCGCGGCGGACTGCCGGCACCGGACCTTGACCGGCTCGCGGTCACCGAAATCCTGACCGGCAATATCACTGCGGGGCTTGATACGCTCACCCGGGCCCATGAGGAATACCTGGTGGTCGGCGACGTTGCGGGCGCCGCCCGGTGTGCGGCGTGGATGGGCATGGAGCTGATGAACGTGGGGGAGCCTGCGCGGGCCGGAGGCTGGTTTGCCCGCGGCCAGCGGCTCGCGGATGAACTGGCAGAGCCGGACGCGGTGCAGGGTTTCCTGCTCGTGCCAGAGGGCCTGGGCAAGCTCTACGGCGGCGACCCTGCCGGCGCACTCGAAGTGTTCTCCCAGGCTGCCGAGTTCGGCCGGAACTTCCAGGACAAAGACCTGTCTGCCCTGGCCCTCCTCGGCACTGGCCAGGCGACCCTGATGCTTGGGCATCCCGACGAGGGCCTCAGGATGTTCGACGAGGTCATGGTGGCCGTGACAGCGGGGGAAGTCTCAGCGATCCCCTCCGGGATTATCTACTGCGCAGTCATCGGCAACTGCCACCTGGCCTTTGACCTTGAGAGGGCGCTGCAATGGACCGTGGCACTTGACCGCTGGTGCAGTGCCCGCCCTGACATGGTGGCCTTCAGCGGGCAATGCCAGTCGCACCGCGCGGAAATTTTCCGGTTGCACGGGGCCTGGGCCGAAGCGATGGAGGCTGCGGCCGCCGCCCAAGGACGTTCCACCCGGGGTGACCCCCAGGCAATGTACGGGGGCTACTACCAGCAGGGCGAAGTGCAGCGGCTCACCGGCGCCCTGGATGCCGCCGACGCTTCCTACCGCGAGGCGGCCCGAAGCGGCTACGAGCCCCAGCCCGGCCTTGCGCTCCTCCTGCTGGCGCGCGGGGAAGCGCAGCAGGCGCAGGTAATGCTCCGCAGGGCAGCCGGCGTGGCTGACGTCGCCACCCGCCGGAATCTGTTGCCCGCCCTGGTGGAGATCGAGCTGGCCGCCTCCGACCTGGAGGCGGCGCGGCGGGGCGCCGACGAGCTGGCAGCGTTTGCCCTCGAATGCCCGATGGCCATGGTCCGGGCGGTTGCCGATCAGGCCGCCGGCGCGGTCCGGCTCGCTGAAGGCGATCCGGCGGGTGCATCAGCGGCCCTGCGGCATGCCTGGAAGCTGTGGCTGGAACTTGGTGTGCCCTACGAGGCCGCGCGCTGCCGCGTCCTGATCGGGCGTGCGTGCCGGGCTCTCGGCGATGAGCCCTCCGCGCTAATGGACTTCGAGGCCGCGCATACGGAGCTCCTGGAGCTGGGTGCAGCGCCTGCCGCTGCCTGGGCCGCCTCGCTTATGCGGGAAGGCGCCGACGACGGCGCAAAGGGTCCGCTGTCCCCGAGGGAAACGGAAGTGCTTCGGCTCGTCGCGTCCGGAGAGGGCAACCGGGCGATAGCCGCTGACCTGTACTTGAGCGAAAAGACGGTTGCCCGGCACATCAGCAACATCTTCCTGAAGCTGGGCCTTTCCTCCCGCGCGGCCGCCACGAGGTATGCGTTCGAGCATGGGCTCGCGGAGTAACAGCAGACTGCATAAAAACACCCACAAAGCCCCTGCACAGAGTTACATGATTTGGCCGACGCGGCCTGGCGGCCCCCGATCGTAGCCTCAAAACATGAACCTTCCAGTCCTTGCCGGCACCCTTTCGACGGTGCTGTTTGCCTTGGGAATGCTGCCGATGCTGGTGAAAGCGGCCCGTACGCGGGACCTCGCCTCCTACAGCCTGGGGAACCTGGTGCTGAGCAATGTGGCGAATGCGGTTCACTCCGTCTACGTCTTCAACCTGCCCGCCGGCCCCATCTGGGCACTGCACCTGGCCTACGTCCTGGCGTCCGCGCTAATGCTGGCCTGGTGGTGGCGCTACAGGGATACAGGAGGCGAAGCAGCGGGGAGTACGGCTGCCGGCCAACGGGAGGGTTCAGCCATCGGAATCAACCTCAGTGAACAAGGAGCGCAGTGATGGACTACAACGACGGAACCGGGACGCTGGACACGATGATCATCGGCGGCGGCCAGGCCGGCCTTGCCATGGGCTACTACCTGAAGGAGCAAAAGCGGAAGTTCCTGATCCTGGATGCCAACCCACGGGCCGGAGACGCCTGGCGCCAGCGGTGGGATTCGCTCCGGGTGTTTACCCCCGCCAAATACGACGGACTGCCCGGCGCGCCGTTCCCGGCGGATCCGCTGTCCTTCCCCTCGAAGGATGACCTGGCCGGTTACCTCGAAAGCTACGCCGCGCGGTTTGACCTGCCAGTCCTTCACGGGGTCCGCGTCGAGCAGCTGTCGAGGGAAGGTGGCCGCTTCGTTGCCGCCGCCAACGGCCGCCGCTGGGAGGCGCACAACGTCGTCATAGCCACCGGGACCACCCAGGCACCCAAAGTGCCCGGCTTTGCGGCGGACTTGGCGCCCTCCGTCCTTCAGCTTCATTCCAGCGAATACCGGAACCCGGGCCAGCTGCAGGCAGGACCGGTCCTCGTGGTCGGGCTGGGGAACTCGGGGGCGGAGATCGGCCTCGAAGCGTGCAGGACGCAGCAGACACTGGTGGCAGGCACGCCCACTGCTGAGCTTCCGGTGAGGCATGGCCGGAGCGCTGCGCGCTACGCCTTCCCGGTGGTGCGCTTCCTTGGCCTGCATGTCCTTACGCTCAATACACCGATCGGGCGCAAAGTGGCTCCGGTCTTCAAATCCCACGCCGATCCCCTGATCCGGACGAAGACCAAGCATCTGGCTGCGGCAGGCGTGCGGCTCGTACCCCGCGTCACCGGAGTGGAAGGCGGAATGCCCATCCTGGCGGACGGCACGCGAGTGGAGGTCTCGACCGTCATCTGGTGCACCGGATTCAAGGATGACTTCGGCTGGATCGATCCGGAAATGCTCGACGGCGGCGCATTGCCCCGACAGTGGCGCGGCGTGGCACTCGATTCGCCCGGGCTGTTCTTCCTGGGACAGCGGTTCCTGTACGCCGAGGTGTCGGACACACTGCCGGGGATCAGCCGCGATGCGCGCTACCTGGCCGGGAAAATCCCGGTTACCGTCAGCCGCGAGTCCGCCGCATCCTCCATCTGAGCCGGCGCGCCGTGTCCTCGGGCAGCCGGGTGGACACCAACCGGTAGAAGACAAGCACGGCCACGGCGGCGGCCACAATCCCCACCAGGTTGACCAAAAGCTGCAGCGCCGAACCTGCAGCTTTCTGGTATTCGCCAAGGACCAGCGCCACCGCGACGAATCCTGCCGCCGGCACCGTGGTCACCGAGATGAACACACCGATAAGCGCGGCCGAACGCCGGCTGATCACCGAGAGCATTCCGGCCGCCCCCGCCAGCACAGCAACGATCAGTGAGTACGGCCCCGGGTGATAAATGAACTCCACCGCGGAGCCGGAGTCCAGGACGTTTGCCGGGAAGAGGCCCAACGGCACGGACAGCAAGGCGCTCAGCGCGGCCAGCAGCATCGCCACCGGGAAACCAACGGCCAGTGCGACGGCGGCGCGGCGCCCCAGCCGCCAGCGTCCCCTTGCCAGGGCGACGGCGAGGGCGGCCAGCGGGCCGAACTCCGGCCCCACTGCCATGGCACCGACGATCGCGATCGTCGAGTTGGTCACGATGCCGATGGCGGCCAGCTGCGTCGCCAGCACGAGGAAGGCGAGGTAGCTCCACGTCAGCCGGGAGTCCTCACCGGTCTGCCGCGTCACCTCGTCCCAGATCAGGGCGTCCGCCCCGTCGCCCGGAGCGGCGTTTTCCGCCTCGTCCGCGCGCCGGGACAGGACCAGTTCGGGCGTGGAGACGGAAACCGACCCAGTCTCGTGCACCTTAAGGACGTGCAGTTTCTCCAGCAGCTCTTCCACCGCCTCGCGGGCGATCCCGACCTCGATGACGTCGCCGGGAGGCAGGACGGACGCACCCGCAAGAAGTGCCACCTCGGCGGTTCCGGTCTGACCGGTACAGCACTCCTGCACCACGGCGGTGAGCTCTTCCGGAACACAAATACGCATCTGGACAATCACGTCAGATCCCTTCCTGGCCTGGGGACAGCATAGTTTCCCGGCCGCCGGCACACCCTTGACCGGCCCGCCCTGATTGGTCATCGAAAATACGGCTCGGTAGCATGGAGGCTTTGGTTGCCCGCTGCGAGAGGTCTTTTGTGTCGACTGCGAGAACCACGCCCGCTCCCGGTTGTGAGAGTGAAGCGACTCCAAAAGGACGCAAGGCGACGTTCCGGCCCGAGGTCCAGGGGCTCCGGGCGCTCGCGGTCCTCATGGTGGTGACCTACCACGTGTGGCTGGGGCGGGTCTCCGGCGGTGTGGATGTCTTCCTGCTCATCTCAGCATTCCTGCTGACCCTTTCCTTTGTCCGGAAAGTCGAAGCGGGCAAACCCCTGAACCTTATCCGGCACTGGCTCCACCTTTTCAAACGGCTGCTGCCCGCCGCCGTCGTGGTCCTGCTGGGCATCCTGGCCGGCACGTGGCTGATCCTGCCGCAGAGCCGCTGGCCCGACGTCCTGGACCAGGCCTGGGCCTCCCTGCTTTACCGGCAGAACTGGCTCCTGGCCGATACCGCCGTCGACTACTACGCGCAGGACCACTCCGGAGCCAGCCCGCTGCAGCACTTCTGGTCGCTGTCCATCCAGGGCCAGGTCTTCATTTTGTGGCCGCTGGTGTTCGCTGGCTCCGCGCTGGTGTGGCGGTGGCTTCGACGCCGGAGCAACGCCAGCTACCGGCTGGTGCTGGCGGCGGCCTTCTCCGCAATCTTCCTGGCGTCCCTGGCGTTTTCGGTCGAACAGACAGCCACCAACCAGGCCTACGCCTACTTCGACACCCGCACACGGCTGTGGGAATTTGCCCTCGGTTCCCTCCTGGCCCTGGTATTGCCGTACGTCAAGCCGGGCAAGGCGCTGCGCGTTGTCCTCGGCTGGGCCGGTCTTGCCGCCATGGTGTCCTGTGGCCTGGTGCTGACCGTGGACCGCTCTTTTCCGGGATTCATTGCCCTGTGGCCAACCCTGGCCGCAGCCGCGATCATCGTTGCCGGCCAGAGCGGAAGCCCGTTCGGCGTGGACCGGCTCCTGGGCTGGAAGCCGCTGGTTGCCCTGGGCGACAACTCCTACGCCCTGTACCTGTGGCACTGGCCGGTGCTGGTCCTGGCGCTGGCCGCCACCGGGATCGGGAAGCCTGGTCTCGGCCAGGGCCTGGCTGTTGTGGCCGCGTCGATCGTCCTCGCTGTGCTGACCACCCGCTTTGTGGAGAAGCCGCTGCGCGAATGGCACTGGCCGCAGAAGCGGTCCTGGCGGACCGCCGTCGTCATTGCTGCCTGCTGCGGGGTGCTTGCCGGTCCGGTGGCCGTGTGGCAGACCACGATCACGGCGGAGGAGGCGGCCGCGGCCGGGCAGCCCCGCGAACTGACGCCCGGCGCCGCCTCGCTCGCGCCGGAGAATGCCGGCAAGCCCACCCCCGAAGCCCGGATCATTCCGGCCCCGGCCGCGATGAAAGACGAATGGGCCGACATCGACGGTCTTTGCACCGATGCCAACGTGCCCTCTGACCCCCTGCTGGCCGGATGCCTGCAGAACACCAAGCCGGAAACGGTGACCAAAAAGATCGTGGTGCTGGGCGATTCGCACGCACAGCAATACATGGCCGCCCTGGGCCCGATCGCGAAGGAGCGCGGCTGGGAGGTCGTGACGCTGCTCAGGGGCAACTGCCGCTTCGGCGCTGAATCACCCGAACGGGACGCTGAGTGCAACGCCTTCAACAGGGCCAGCGCCGCATACGTGATGGAACGCCGGCCGGACGCGGTGTTCACCGTCGCTTCGCTAACGCACGTGGAGGCCCCGTTCGAAACGGAGGTTCCCGGCTACCTCGACGGCATCCGCCAGTTCACCGAGGCCGGGATGGACGTGGTGGGGGTCCGGGACAATCCGCGGTTCAGTATCAACATGCCGGAGTGCGTCCAGAAACATGGCGCGGACGCCCCGGAATGCAACGCACCGCTGAACGAGTCCCTCGCCGAATCGTCGCCGCTGGACACCTACCGCGGCCAGATTGAGGGACTCCACCTGATGGACCTGAGCGACTTCATCTGCGCCGGCGGCACCTGCCCGGCCGTGGTTGGGAACGTGTACGTCTACAAGGACGACAACCACCTCACCAAGACCTACGTGCAGAGCATGATCCCCATGTTCGAGCAACGGCTGCTGGCGGTCACCGGCTGGACCTAAACGTTTGCGTCGGCCGCAGGCAGGTGCCGTTGCTCACATTGCCGCCCCGGAATAGGGGGATCGGCGCGGAGGTTCTAATATTTACTCAACACTTTCTGCACTGAACCCGTGTACGAAGTACCCCCGCACCGCAACCCATGCACGGACCAGTCCCGTAATGACGGGCTGGTCATCAGCTGCAACCCCTACCCGTGAACCCCGCAACCAAGGTAAGAGGCGCACTCATGACCCAGCCCGCACACGATCCGTTCGGCTTTGTTGGCCTGACATACGACGACGTCCTGCTGCTCCCCGGCCACACCGACGTCATCCCCTCCGACGCCGACACCTCGTCCCGGATTTCCAAGCGGATCACGGTCCACACACCGTTGCTGTCCGCCGCGATGGACACCGTGACCGAATCCCGGATGGCCATCGCAATGGCCCGCCAGGGCGGCCTGGGTGTTATCCACCGCAACCTGTCCATCCAGGACCAGGCCGACCAGGTGGACCGCGTGAAGCGCAGCGAGTCCGGGATGATCACCAACCCGCTGACCATCGGCCCTGAGGCCACACTGGCGGAACTTGACGAGATCTGCTCCCAGTACCGGGTTTCCGGCCTGCCCGTGGTGGACGAGGGCATGCGGCTCCTGGGCATCGTCACCAACCGCGACACCCGCTTTGTCCCGGAGGCAGACTTCCCGCTGCGGCTGGTCAGCGACGTCATGACCAAGATGCCGCTCGTCACCGGCCACGTGGGCATCAGCCGCGAGGAAGCCTCGCACAAGCTGGCCACCAACAAGATCGAAAAGCTCCCGCTCGTTGACGAGCAGGGCCGCCTCAAGGGCCTGATCACCACCAAGGACTTCACCAAGGCAGAGCAGTACCCCCTGGCTACCAAGGACGACGAGGGCCGGCTCCGCGTCGGTGCCGCCATCGGGTTCTTCGGTGACGGCTGGGAACGCGCCATGGCCCTCGTGGACGCCGGCGTCGACGCCCTCTTCGTGGACACCGCCAACGGCCACTCGCAGGGCGTGCTGGACATGATCCGCCGCCTGAAGTCCGACCCGGTCGCAGCGCACGTGGACATCATCGGCGGCCAGGCCGCCACCCGTGAAGGCGCGCAGGCACTGATCGACGCCGGCGCCGACGGCATCAAAGTAGGCGTGGGCCCGGGCTCTATTTGCACCACCCGCGTGGTGGCCGGTGTGGGCGTCCCGCAGATCACCGCCATCTACGAATCCTCGAAGGCAGCCATCCCGGCCGGTGTTCCGCTGATCGCCGACGGTGGCCTGCAGTACTCCGGCGACATCGGCAAGGCCCTGGTTGCCGGCGCCGACACCGTGATGCTCGGCTCGCTGCTGGCCGGCTGTGACGAGTCCCCGGGCGAGCTGATCTTCGTCAACGGCAAGCAGTTCAAGAGCTACCGCGGCATGGGCTCCCTGGGCGCGATGCAGTCCCGCGGCAAGAACACGTCCTACTCGAAGGACCGCTACTTCCAGGCTGACGTCTCCGGCGACGACAAGCTGATCCCTGAGGGCATCGAAGGCCGTGTGGCCTACCGCGGGCCCCTGGCCTCCGTGGCGTACCAGCTGGTAGGCGGCCTCCGCCAGACCATGTTCTACGTCGGTTCCCCGACCATTCCCGAGCTGAAGGCGCGCGGCAAGTTTGTCCGCATCACCCCGGCAGGGCTGAAGGAATCGCACCCGCACGACATCCAGATGACGGTGGAGGCACCGAACTACGGTTCGCGCTAGTCCCCACCGGCTCCCTAACCTCGCAAGCTCGGCCAGGGAACCCTGCCGGCGTGGGCCCACCAAACAGGCCCCGGGAACTATCCCGGGGCCTGTTTGACTTTGGGCCCGACTAGGCTGAAGCCATGTCTGAATCCCGCCATCCTGCCGAGCTGAGTCCCAAGCGGGATCCCAAACGGAAGCTCGCGGTGCGGCCGTATGCCCGGGCTGTGGCGCAGGTGCTGCGGGTCAGCTTCCGGGCGTCGCCGGCCGCCGTCGTGATGAAGGTAGTCGGTTCGCTTATTTCGGCGCTGCTTCCGCTGGTCACCACATATTTCGCTGCGCTGACCACCACCGCCCTGGCGGCGGCCTATTCCGGCGACACAGCCGCAGGCCAGCAGGCCATTATCTACGTCATCATCACCGCCGCGCTGGGACTGTTCTGGGGTGCCTTCAGCAGCGTGGACCGCTACATCCAGCAGCTCATGAGCTTCAAGGTGGGCGCCATCGTGGGCGACCTCATGTACGAGCGGTTCCTGGCCCTCGAGTTCTGGCGGTACGACGACAAAGAGACCGTTGACCTCTATGACCGCGCCAAGCGGTTCTCCGACTCCTACGCCCGCGTCCTGGACCGGATCGCCGCGATCTTCACCCAGCTCGTGTCAGTGATTCTCGCCGTCGGCGCCCTCCTGCTGGTCAGCTGGTGGATCGCGGTCATCGTCCTGGTCGCGATCGTCCCGAGTGTTTATCTGCAGTTCAAGCTTTCACGGGAGCAGATCGCCCACTGGAACACCCAGGTGGACTCGCGCCGCCAGCGCCGGATGATCGAGACCAATCTCCTGCGCCCGCAGCATATCGCCGAGATGCGGCTGTACGGGATCGTTGGCTACCTGATGGACTTCCGGTCCCGGCTGCGGGACGCGGACGAGCGCCGCCGGCTGGACTTCCAGAAGCGGTACATCCCGAAGCAGCTTGCCGCCGACGCCCTGCAGTACGGCGCCGAAGTGGTTTCCCTGATCTGGGTGGTCGGACAGATCATCGCGCGCGCCCAGCCGGTGGGCCAGTTCCTGTACGTCCAGCAGATCGTCAGCCGGGCCCTCTCCACCGCCAACAACCTCGTATCATCCCTGAGCTCCATCGACGAGGACCTCGCGAACCTGAAGGACTACGAACTGTTCATGGCGCTGCCCGTCCACTCCCGGCATGCGCCGCCGCTGCTGCAGGCCCCCAAGACCGTGGAGCTGAAGGACATCCGCTTCACCTACACCGGCAGCGACATCGAGGTGATCCGCGGGATCAGCATGACCATCCGGGAAGGACAGCACATTGCCATCGTGGGGGAGAACGGGGCCGGAAAGTCCACCCTCATCAGGATCCTGGCCGGGCTCTACGCCCCGGATTCAGGGCAGGTAATGCTCGACGGCGTCGACCTCGCCGCCGTCGACGTCACCTCCTGGCACCGCCACCTGGCGGTGCTGAGCCAGGAGTTCCTGAAGTACGAGTTCGCCACAGCCGCGGAAAACATCTACTTCGGCGATGTTGACTCCGCGAAGGACGACCGCAGGATCCGCCGGTCGGCTGAGGACGCGGAGGCGCTGGAGTTCATCAACAAGCTGCCCAACGGCCTGGACAACCACGTCAGCAACTGGATGGAGGACCCACGCGGCCGGAAGGGCAGCGGGCTTTCCGGCGGCCAGTGGCAGAGGCTCGCGATGGCCCGGAACTTCTACCGCAATGCGTCCTTCATGGTGATGGACGAGCCCACCTCGGCCATCGATGCGTTGGCCGAGCACCGTATCTTCACGCGGCTCTTCGCGGACCGCAGCAGCACCATCATCGCCATCAGCCACCGCCTGGCCACTATTGAGAAGGCGGACATCGTGTACATGCTCGAAGACGGCCGGATCGTCGAGGAGGGCACCCACAAGGAGCTAGTGGCACTGCGGGGCCGCTACTTCAGGATGTTCGAATCGCAGTTGACACCGTTGGAGGATAACCTAGACCAGTGACTTATGAGATCGAGATCGGCCGTGGCAAGCGTGGGCGTCGTGCCTACTCCCTGGATGACATTGCGATTGTCCCTAACCGTCGTACCCGCGACCCCAAGGACGTCTCCGTGTCGTGGCAGATCGACGCGTATAAGTTCGACATGCCAGTCATCGCCGCACCGATGGACTCGGCCATGTCCCCGCAGACAGCCATCGCCCTCGGCCGGCTGGGCGGACTCGGGGTCCTGGACCTTGAGGGCCTCTGGACCCGGTACGAGGACCCGCAGCCGATCCTTGACGAGATCGGCGCCCTGGAGGACGAGGTCAACAGCCCCGCCGTCACCGGACGGATGCAGGAACTGTACCGCGCGCCCATCCAGCCCGAGCTGATCACCTCGCGCCTCGCCGAGATCCGTGCCGCCGGCGTTACAGTGGCCGGCTCCCTGACCCCGCAGCGCACGCAGGAACACTACAAGACCGTGGTGGCTGCCGGCGTCGACATCTTTGTCATCCGCGGCACCACCGTGTCCGCCGAGCATGTGTCCAAGGACCACGAGCCGCTGAACCTCAAGCAGTTCATCTACGAACTCGACGTGCCCGTCATTGTTGGCGGTGCCGCCGGCTACACCCCCGCCCTGCACCTCATGCGCACCGGCGCTGCCGGCGTGCTTGTGGGCTTCGGCGGCGGAGCCACCACCACCACGCGCCGCGCCCTGGGCATCCACTCGCCCATGGCCTCGGCCATCTCCGACGTCGCTGCGGCCCGCCGGGATTACATGGACGAGTCCGGCGGACGGTACGTGCATGTGATTGCCGACGGCGGCATGGGAACCTCGGGCGACATCGTCAAGGCCATCGCGATGGGCGCCGACGCCGTGATGCTCGGCAGCGCACTGGCCCGTGCCGAAGAGGCGCCGGGCAAGGGCTGGCACTGGGGCCAGGAGGCCCACCACCTGGAACTTCCCCGCGGCGACCGGGCAAACGTTGGCACCGTCGGCCCCTTGGAGGAAGTCCTCTTCGGCCCGGGCCACCACACCAACGGCACGTCAAACCTGATCGGCGCGCTGCGACGCTCCATGGCCACCACCGGCTATTCGGACCTCAAGGAATTCCAGCGCGTCGACGTCGTCGTCTCGCCTTACTCAGGAAACTGACGTCCGGCACGGGCCGGGCGCCTGACGCCCGGCCCAGCCTGCCGAACCGTGCGGCTAGCAAGTAGTGTGGATTACTACCTGCACCAGCGGCATCGGAGGCGTTCCATGAAGAGTGTTCCAAACACGAGCGGCACCCTGGGCCCGGCGGCCCGCGAGCAGTCCATCGCGCGGCTCCGGGCCACCAGCGAACCCGGCAAGGAACTGGACATCCTCATTGTCGGGGGCGGCATCGTCGGTACGGGCGCGGCCCTGGACGCCGTGACCCGCGGACTCAGCGTGGGAATCGTGGAAGCCAGTGACTGGGCGGCCGGCACCTCGTCCCGGTCCTCCAAACTCATCCACGGGGGCCTGCGCTACCTCGAAATGCTGGACTTCGGCCTCGTCAAGGAGGCCCTGCACGAGCGCGGCCTGATCCTGTCCGTGCTCGCACCGCACCTCGCCAGGCCGGTGCCGTTCCTCTACCCGCTGACCAAACCATTCCTTGAGCGGCCGTATGTGGGCGCCGGGATCGCACTTTACGACGCCATGTCCATCACCGGCGGGCACAGCCGCGGGGTGCCTTTCCACAAGCACCTGACCCGGCGCGGTACCCTCCGCGCCGCGCCCAGCCTCAAGGACGACGCCTTTGTCGGTTCCATCAGGTACTACGACGGCCAGGTGGATGACGCCAAATACGCGGCCAACCTGATCCGCACGGCTGCCCACTATGGCGCCCACGCGGTCAACCAGATGGCAGTGGTGGATTTCCTGCGGGAGGGTGAACGCGTGGTGGGGGCCAAAGTGGTCAACCACGAGGACGGCACGGAGTTCAAGATCCGCGCCAAGCAGGTCATCAACGCCACCGGCGTGTGGACGGACGAGACGCAGGCCATGGTGACCGAGCGGGGCCAACTGAAGGTCCGCGCCTCCAAGGGCATCCACCTCGTTGTGCCGAGAGACCGCTTCCAGTCCACCGTGGGCCTGATCCTGCGCACGGAGAAGTCCGTGTTGTTCGTCATCCCGTGGGGGCGGCACTGGATCATCGGCACCACGGACACCGACTGGAACCTGGACAAAGCCCACCCGGCCGCTTCCAGCAAGGACATCGACTACATCCTGGAACGCGTCAACAGGGTCCTGAAGCGGCCCCTCACCCGGGAGGACGTGGAAGGGGTTTTCGCCGGGCTGCGTCCCCTGCTGGCCGGCGA
>DATCVX010000586.1:0-2225 GCA_036566705.1 Arthrobacter sp.
CCCGGGCGACTTTGATTACGGCACCGCTTCCGGACAGCCGGGTGCCCTGCTCAGGGCCGCGGCGGAAGCCACCGGCGGTGCCTACTATCCGCTGGACAGCCCCGACGCCGTGGCGGGCATCGTCCGGGACGTCCAGGCAACAGAGGCAGCCGGCATCCAGGGCGCACCCCGTGCCGTGGTCACGGAGCGGCCGGACGTTCCACTGACAGCGGCCCTGCTGTCCGGCCTGGTGCTGGCCGGCGCGACCTGGCGGCTGCGGCCATGACGCTGCAACCCGTCCTGCCGGCGTGGATCATGCTGCCGCTGGTGGCCGCCGTCGTGCTGTTCCTCGTTTGGCAGTTCATCAATGCACACCGGGGAAGCTCACGCCTGGAGCCAGGTTTCCGCCGTGACTGGCTGCTCCGCGGCCTCCTTGTGCTGCTCGTTCTCGGGGCGGCGCTTCGGCCGGGAATCCCGGGCGGAAGCGCCGAGGCGGCGACGGCGGACATGAACGTTTTCTTCGTCGTGGACACCACCAGCAGCATCGCCGCCGAGGACTACGGGGACTCCCGGCCGCGGCTGGAGGGAGCTCGAGCGGACATCATGGCCATCGCCGAAGAACTGGCAGGCGCGCGCTTCTCGCTGATTACCTTTGATACCAATGCCGCCGTCCGCATGCCCCTGACCACCGACACATCGGCACTGGACACCCTGGTCACGGTGCTGGAACCCCAGGTGGCCGCATACTCCAAGGGAAGCAGCGTCACCGTGGCGGCCAAGGTCCTGGACGAGCGGCTCCGGGCGGCACGCGAGACCCACCCGGAGCGGCCCCGGATCGTTTTCTATCTCGGAGACGGGGAACAGACCAGCGGAAAAGCCCCGGCACCGATGCGGCTGGACGCGGGCCTGGTCACCGGGGGAGCAGTGCTGGGCTACGGGACAGCCGAGGGGGGACGGATGAAGGAAAACACCGGGCCCGGCCCCGACGAAGACGCCGGCTACATCCCGGACCGCAGCGGCGGTGGCGGACGGGACGCCCTCTCCCTCATCGACGAAGGCCAGCTCCGGAAGATTGCCACTGACCTGGGTGTGCCTTACGTGCACCGCTCGGCAGGTGACGCAGCGGCGCCGATGCTGCAGGACGCCGACCCCGGCTCCCTGCAGCGCGGGGAAGGGGACGGCAGCCTCGAAGGACGGACGGAACTGTATTGGATCCTGGCGGCCGGGGCGTTCGCGCTGGCCCTGCGGGAAGCAGTGCTCGTGCTGCGGCAGTTGCGGGAACTCCGGCCGCTGAGTCATACCGGGCCGGCCAGTCCGCGGTCCGGCCGCGACGGCCAGCCTGCACAGGGAGCCTCGAAATGAATCCTGATCGTTTACCGTCGCCGGCGGCATTACGCAGGCGACGGCGGCTCCTCCTGCTCTGGTCCGCGCTGCCCGTGCTGTTGGTCCTCTGCCTGTCCGCCAAGCTGCTCAGTCTCGGTGTCCTCGCGGGCCAGGCCGCCGCGGGCTTCGAAGCCCGGGACGCCGACGCAGTGGGTAGCGCCGCAGCGGGGCTGCGGGCTGCCAATGTCATCGAACCGCACAAGGCACCCTTCGCTGAGGGCGACGCGCGGGTTCTGGCTGGCGACTTCGAGGCAGCGAGGCGGCTCTTCGAGGAGGCCCTTGCGCTCGGCGGACGGGACGATGAGTGCGTCATCCGCGTCAATCTCGTGCTCAGCGTCGAACAGCTCGGTGATGCCCGGCTGGCGGCGAAGGACGCGACGGCGGCGGGAAAGCTGTTCGCCGAAGGGCTGGCCGTGGTGGACGGGGCGCCCGAAGGCTGCCTCGCCGCCTCCGGCCAGCCTGCGGCACCGGACGCCGCCCGGGACGCGGGGGAGAAGCTGGAACAGGCCGAAGCCCGCCTCCGGCAGAAATCCGAGGACGCCAAGGCCGGCAATGGCGAAGGGAAACAGCCT
This sequence comes from Arthrobacter sp., assembly GCA_036566705.1. GTDB lineage: Bacteria > Actinomycetota > Actinomycetes > Actinomycetales > Micrococcaceae > Arthrobacter. The sequence goes on from DATCVX010000586.1 coordinate 1,935, forward strand.
GAAGGCAGCACTACGGAGTCGCCGGCCGACGCCGACCCGCAAAGGCAGACCCGGCTCGAGCAGCTCAACGACAGCGCCCGGAACTCCCAGCTGGAACGCAACAACGGGCAGGAACGCGACGAATACCTGCTCGACGGCGATTACAGCACGGGACCCGACAAGCCCTGGTAGCCGCCACGGCAGCGAACAAAATTCTGCGCGGCCACGAAATACGGCGTAAAGGTGCGTCTTAATTCGGTAGCCGACTTGAACGCTTCCGGCAGGGCTCCTAGAGTTCTATACAAGTTACCG
>DATCVX010000587.1:0-2422 GCA_036566705.1 Arthrobacter sp.
CGGTTATCCTTTAACCCATGGCCATTTCCCTCGCTGCACTCCTTGGCGTGAGCTCCCTGAACCTGTCCAAGGCAGGCCTCGCCGAGACCACCTGGCACCAGGACATCAACTGGGTCGCCGTGACGGAGCTGGAGGATCCGCAGCGGTTCATCAACGGCGGTGAACTGGTGCTCACCACCGGGCTGCGCTTGAAGTCGGCTCCGGAGCAGCGCCGGTTTGTCCGCCAGGTCCAGCGCGCCGGTGCGGTGGGGATCGGTTTTGGCATCGGACTCTCGCACGACACCGTCCCGCCGGCCATGATCGCAGAAGCTAACCGCTGGGGCCTGCCCATGGTGGAGGTCCCGTATGAGACGCCGTTCATCGCCATAGGCAAGCTGGTGGCGGACGCCCAGTCCGCTGACCACTACTCCAAGCTGGAGCGGCTGATCGCCGGGCACCAGGTCCTGGCCCGGGCGCTCCTGACCGGCGGCGGCCTGGCGGAACTGCTGAAGCACCTGGGCGGCATGCTCAGGACAGACATCGCACTCACCCAGTTCACGGCGCAGCTCTACAGCAGCAGCAAGGACCACCCCTCCGCGGACACCTGGGCCTCCTACCCGATCCCCACCGGCCGCCGCGATGCCTGCACGCTGTGGGTCCGCCAGCCGTTCGAGGATTCGGGCATCATCGGCTACGCCCAGAACCTGATCAGCGTGGAGCTGAACAACATGGTCAAGCAGCGCCAGGCCCAGCGCGCCCTGTGCGGCCAGGTGCTGGAGGACGTCATCCACGGGGCCCTCGAGACCAGCGAGGCCCAACGCCGGCTCGCGGGCGTGGGCCTGAACAGCACCCGCAAGAACGTGGTGCTGCTGGCGGTGTCCGCCGCCCACCACAAGGCCCTGGTGAGCACCTCGGTGCCGCAGCCGCTGGAGAACGCGGTGGCCGCCGTCGTCGGGAAGGACCTGGTGGTGGTGATTCACGACGACGGCGGCACGGCACCTGCGCTGGCACGGAAACTCAGCGACCACCTGGCTGAGGCCGGCATCCATGCGACGATCGGCATCGGCGGTGCGTACACCAAGCCCAACGGCCTGCGCTGGAGCTATTTTGAGGCCCGCGATGCAGCCAGCCACGGCCTGCCGGTGAACGAACCGGAACGACTGAGCCTGACCTCGCTGCTGCTGGCGAGCGAGGACGTCCCGCTGGCGGACATGGCCAACGAATCCCTCAATCCCCTGCGGGCCTTCGATTCGGCCCACGGCGCGGAACTGATGACCACGCTGGAAAGCTACTTGGGCAACAACGGTTCCGTGGCCGCCGTCGCCGAAGCGCTGACCCTGCACCGGAACACCGTCCGCTACCGCCTGGCGCAGATCACCGAGTTGACCGGCTACGACCCCTCGGTCACGGCAGACCGGGTGCAGCTGTGGCTGGCACTGGCTGTCGCACGGCTCGGCGGCCGGCAGGGCAGGTAGCCCCGAGCCCAACTAGGTAACCCGGGAGGCTAAAGCACCCCCGCTTTCCGGCGCTTCTTCGACTTCTTCCAGGCTTTCAGGTACTTCTCTTCGGCTTCGGCCGCAAGCTGCACTTGCCGGGTCCGGAGCGTGATGTAGGCCGAGGCGATGGGTTCGGGCAGGCCCGGGACAGCGCCGAACTCCGCCAGCAGGTCCCGGGCGATGACGCTGTCGTGGAAATCGCCCAGGGCCTGCTGCAGCCGGTGCGCAGCCTTCGCAACCTTCACCGCAGGCTTGCGGTGGACCGGCACCACCGATTCCGCCACGTGCCGCAACTTCTTGGCATCCTTGCGGACCTGGTGCAGGGCGGATTCGTGCGGAGCGCCCCGGTGCGCATTCTTCGCGGCCCGGTGCGACAGGCGCAGCCGTTTGGCGGCCTTGCCCACCAGCTTGCCGGCCACCTTCCGGGCCGAAACATCCGCCTGCGGCCTGGCAGGGGGCTGGTCGCGGAAGCGCTCCAGGTCATCCAGCAGCCGGTAGTACCGCTCCGACAGCAGGGTGCCCTGGAGTTTCCGGTAGGCGGTGTCCAGGGTGTCCCCCAGGTCCTTCTCAAGCTGGGCCTTTACGGCCGCCGCGGCAGGGCCGGGCTCAAGTTCGTCGATGTGGCCGCGGAGCCGGTCCAGCATGACTTCGGCGTCGCGCGGTTCCCCGAGGACCTGGGCCAGCCATTTGAGTTCATCGGACAGCCGCCGGACCGCCACGGCGCTGTAGAGCCGACGGTAGGCCGCGAGCACCGAACGTGCCCGGCGCGTGGCCGACCGCATTTCGTGAACGGCTTCCGGTTCCTCCAGGCGGACACCCGGATCGCGCGCCAGGATCTCCTGGATCTGCGCAGCGAGGTAGGCCGTGACGACGGCGGCGGCAGGCGATTTCCTGCCGGCAACCTCCACGGCGGGGGCGGCCCGGTCGCGGGGACTTCGGTCCGGCCC
>DATCVX010000588.1:0-19268 GCA_036566705.1 Arthrobacter sp.
CATGGACACCCCCGGTGACGAGTGCGTGGCGGCGGCCAGGTGCTGGACGGCGGGCTTCACCTCGGCCAGGAAGCTGTCAGGTGTGCCTTCGCGGACAATCGCGAGGAACTTAACTACGGCGTCGTCCTGGGTGAGGGTGTCAGCCAACGGGGCCGGCGTGAATTCGGCCAGCAGTTCGCTGGAGCCGTTTTCGATGAAGCCGGGCTCCAGGTGGAAGCCGGTCAGGGTCTCCGCGGCGAAGAGCGCGGCGGGCCGCAGTTCCTTGATGATCCGGCGGATCTCCAGGACCGCAGCAATGCTGAGCGCCCGCGCGGACACCAGCCGGTTGTCCTCCAGGTCCCAGACCACGGCCCCGTTGGAGCAGATCACGGTGCCGGTGTGGCCCAGCTGCTCTTCGAGCGGGTGCAGCCAGCGCGGCGGGCGCCCGGTGACAAAAACGAGTTCGACGCCGGCCTCCCGGCAGGCGTGGAAGGCCCGGACGGTGCGGTCGCTGATCTTTCCGTCGTGCCCAAGAATCGTTCCGTCAATGTCACTTGCTACGAGCCGCATCCTGCCAGTCTACGTGGGGCCGCAGCCGCCGGGAGGCGCCGGACGCCGCCGCCTGAAGACGCCCCGCGACGTTTTTTGACGCCGGGCTACGTTCTGTTGAGCGTCCGCGACGTCCGGTGAAGGTCCGTGTCCTGACCCGTTGTGGCGCTGGGGGGCCGTCCGTAATCTCATCTCCAGCACCCGCCCCAACAAAGGAATCCCCGTGACAACACCGCAGGACAACGGTCCGCAGAACTCCACCCGCATTGTGGCCGGCCAGTCCGCCACACCCAAGCGCCCGCTCGGCCTGAAGATCGGCATTGTGGCCGGCGTCCTGGCCCTGATCGGCGGCGGCGTGGCAGTGGCATCGGCCGTCAACGGCAACAACTCCTCGAGCACCGGCACGTCCGCCGAGGCCGCCGCACCCGCCGGCAACCCCGCCGCGGAACTCAAGCTCGGCTACTTCGGCAACGTGACCCACGCTCCCGCCCTGGTGGGTGTCAGCCAGGGCTACATCGCCAAGGAACTGGGCGACACCAAGCTCACCACGCAGGTTTTCAACGCCGGTCCCGCCGCGATCGAGGCCCTGAACGCCGGCGCCATCGACGCCACGTACATCGGCCCCAACCCGGCCATCAACTCCTTCGTCAAGAGCGGCGGCGAGTCCGTCAACATCATCGCCGGTGCCGCAGCCGGCGGCGCGCAGCTGGTGGTCCGCCCGGAAATCGCCTCCGCCGCCGATCTCAAGGGCAAGACGCTCGCCTCGCCGCAGCTCGGCGGCACGCAGGACGTGGCGCTCCGCGCCTGGCTCGCCACGCAGGGCTACAAGACCAACGTTGACGGCAGCGGCGACGTGGCCATCAACCCGACCGAAAACGCGCAGACCCTGAAACTGTTCCAGGACGGAAAGCTCGACGGCGCGTGGCTGCCGGAGCCCTGGGCCTCCCGCCTGGTGCTGACCGCCGGAGCGAAGGTCCTGGTGGACGAAAAGGACCTGTGGGACGGTTCGCTCTCCGGCAAGGCCGGCGAATTCCCCACCACCATCCTGATCGTGAGCAAAACGTTTGCGGCAGAGCACCCGGATACGGTGAAGGCACTGCTCAAGGGGCACGTGAAGTCCGTGGAGTGGCTAAACAGCGCTGCCGCCGATGAGAAGGCCAAGGTCATCAACACAGCACTGAAGGAGGCCGCCGGCGCCGAGCTGAAAGCCGACGTGATCGACCGGTCCCTGAAGAACATCGTGTTCACTGTGGATCCGCTGGCCGGAACGTACCCCAAGCTGCTGAAGGATGGCGTCGAGGCCGGCACCACCAAGCAGGCCGACATCAACGGCATCTTCGACCTCCGGGCCCTGAATGAGGTCACCGGAGAGAAGACCTCGGCTGCGGGGCTGGGTAAGGAGTAAGCCTTACTGACGGGGTCGCCCGCAGTGAAGCACATCAAAATAACCCGGCCGCCCGGAACTACAACAAGTTCCGGGCGGCTGGGTTTTTGCATGCCGGCGGTTCTGCCGGGAGCCCGCCATCCCACATGTTCCGGCGTCCCGCCAAAAGGCCCGCGCGGGGAGACAATGGCGGTATGAGCACAGAAGAACCGTTGCCCCCCGCCGCTGTGCCGCCCGCACCGGAGTCCCAGCCCACGGTCCAGCGCGCCGAGCCTGCCCCTCCGCCCGCATCCCCGAGGATCGCCGCGCCCGCCCGCGTCACCCGGGCCGCTGTCATCTGGAGTGCCGTTGCCGTCAGCCTCGCGGTGCTGGTGCTGCTGATCATCTTCTTCATCCAGAACCAGGACATGGTGGCCGTCAAGTTCCTGGGCTGGGAGGGCCGGCTTGCCCAGGGCGTGGCCTTCTTCATCGCAGCCGTAGGAGGCGGCATCCTGGTGGCCATCGCCGGCGGGACCCGCATCCTCCAGCTCCGCCGAACAGAACGACGGCGGCGCAAGGTTACCGGCGCCTAGGTTCCGGCTGCGACCGCCACCGGGCTGCCGGTCAGCCCAGCCCCTCCGCAGCCTTCCGTGCGCCGCGTACGGCGATGGCGACGCTCATCAGCGTGGGGTTCATGGCCGTGGCTGTGGGGATCAGCGCGTTTCCGCCCACCACGAGGTTGCTGTAGCCCCACACCCGCGACCACGGATCCGCCACCGAGGTGCCGTCGTCGGTCTCGCCCATGCGCATGGTGCCCTGGTAGTGCAGGCTTGACCCGTTCGGCATCAGCCTCGGCTCGGCAACAAACGCACCGAGTGCCTTGCCTGCCCGCCGCAGCCGCTCGGTGGCGTCGGCGATCTCCGACTCTTCCCGCTCGGTGAGTGCGTATTCGATGGTCATGTTCGGGAATCCGCGGTAGTCCGGTTCGTTATCGTCGAAGGTCACGGCATCCTCATAGCGGGGGTGCTTGCGCATGCCGTAGCCCATGTTGACATAGCCCCAGCGGTTCTCCGAGTAGGGCGTTCCGGGCTCCATCGGAAACGGAGTCGATTCGGAGTACATGACCTGGACAGAGAAGGGGTGCTCCGGCTCGGAGAACGGTATGCGGTTAACCGCCGCGACGGGATCGGCGGGATTGACGGCGCGCCGGGCCAGTTCGGCGTCGAGGTCCGCCTCTGTGGCGAAGCGCTCCATTTTCCCCGCATCCAGCGCTACCGTGGAGATCACCACGGGGTGCTCGGTCAGGTAGTGGCCAAGGGCCTGCGGCCGGACACCCGAGGCCCACAGGAGCTGCGGCGACCGGAAGGCATCCGCGGCGACCACCACGACGTCCGCAGCCACGAACGACGTCGCGCCGGTGCGGAGATCCTCCACCGTGACCCCCGTGACGCGGCGTCCGTCCATTTCCACGCGGCGGACCAACGTCAGGTCGCGGAGTTCGAACTGCTGTGAGAGCGGGCTGTCCGGATCGAGCAGCGGACCGAGGACAACGTCGGCGCCTGCCCAGCGGATCGAGCCGTCCGGCTGCGGGTCGCCCGCCACCGGCAGGGTATCCACGCCGTACCCTTCGGGAAGCTCCGCGCCGAACTCCTCGTCAAGGAGGGACCTGATGGCTGCGCCGACGGCCGAGTCGGCGAACGCCGCACCCTGCACGTGCAGCAGCCCTTTCGCGGTGCCGATCAGTTCATCCCACTCGTCGTCGGTGATGAACGGGATCTTCTCGCTGAAGGCGGGCGACGGCGTCGCACAGGTCCAGTGCGCCCCCTGGCCACCGACGTTTGTTGCCGCAGCCGCGGCCGGGAAGCCGGCGGCGTGCGCGGAGCCTGTGCCGCCAAAATCGAGCAGGTGGGTGCCCTGGCGCGCGGTGAACATACCCTCGGTGACGGTTCCGGACGGGATGCCAAGCGACTCCCGGTAGGCGCCGGCCTGCGGTCCCTGCGACATCTCCCGGGCGCGGGCCTTCTCATCGGGGTCGGCGATGTTCCGGACGCTCTCGCCTGGGCGGTCCGAGAGCTGTGGTCCTGCTTCGAACATCACCACCCGCGCGCCGGGGGCTCGTTCCAGGAGCACCCGGGCGTAGGTGGAGCCGATCGGCCCGCTGCCGACGATGGCGATAGTGGGGTTGGTGGACATGGTGTCTCCTTCGAAAAAGGGTCAGACCGCTTGGGTCTCGGACGTTGTTTGGGCGGCCGGGACGGGCTCATCCGAAAGTCGGCCGTGCGGGAGCAGCACCGCCGCGACAATGCCGACGGCGTAGGTGGCCGCCAATGCGACGAATATGGGGACGAACACAGTGCTGTAAATCCGGGCGATGTCCGCCTGCACGGCCGGCGCTGCCCCGTGGACGAACTGGGGTGTCAGGGTGGCAGGGTCCAGGCCCGCCGGAAGGAGGGCGGCCACGCCGAAGCCGATCACGCCGCCTATGATCGCGGTCGCCACTGTTGACCCCACCTGCCGGACCAGGTTGACGGTTGCGGTGATGGTGCCTGTCTGGCTGGCAGGGGCAGCTCCTTGGACAACGGCGATAATCAGGCTCATAAAAGCACCTGTACCGATTCCCACCACACCCATCACAATCATCGGAACCCAGAGCGGGAGCCCGGCAGGCAGCATGGCCATCACAAAAAGACCGGCAGCTCCCAGCGACGTGCCAATAATCGGGAACACCCTGTAACGGCCCGTCCGGCTGGCCAGATAGCCGGTGAGAAGGTTGCTGACCAGCATGCCGAACACGGTGGCGATCGGAACGAGTCCGGACACGGTTGCCGTGGTCTGGTACGCCATCTGGAAATACGTGGGCAGGTAGGCCGTGATGGAGAAGAGCCCGACGCCGATAATCGCCGACAGCGCGGTGCCCGCGGCAATAGTGCGGTTGGCAAAGTACTTCAGCGGCACGATCGGCTCCGGTGCACGGCGCTCCACGATGAAGAAAGCGACGAAACCTGCGACGCTGACGGCGAGCGCCGCCGTGGTGGCAGCGCCGGCGGTGCGCTCGGCCGCCCAGGACACAGCCAGCACCAGGGCCACCAGGGCGGCCGTGAAGATAGCGGCTCCCGCGACGTCGAAATGGCGTGGAACGGTTCCCGGCTCCAGGTGCGGTATGGCGATAACTGCCAGGCCGAGGGCAACTGCTCCGACCGGAATGTTGATCCAGAAGACCCACGACCAGCCCCAGTAGTCGGTAATGGCACCGCCGAGGACGGGACCCACCAGGATCGCGATGGGGAAGGCCGCCCCAATGATGGCCATGTAATGGGGCCGTTCCCGCTGGGTGGTCACGCGGGCAATGATGGTCTGGGACATCAGCTGCAGTCCGGCGGAGCTCATCCCCTGCAGGACACGCGCGGCGATGAGCCAGGAGATGTCCTGGGCGAAGCCGCAGGCCAGGGAAGCGGCAAGGAACGTCACAAGCGAGACGAGGAAGACCCGGCGGGCTCCCAGGACGTCACCGAGCTTGCCAAGCACCGGCAACAGCACGGTGCTTGCGAGGGTATACCCCACCACAACCCAGCTCATGAGTTTCAGGGCGCCCAGCTCTCCGGCAATCGTTGCGAGGGACGTGGACACCACGGTGTGGTCAAGGGCCCCGAGGAAGGAGACCGTGAGCAGGGAAATAACAAGGAGACGGAATCTCAAAGGCGAAAGTGGCATAGTCATCTACCCGAACGATCGGGCCATCGACGCGACGTGTTGTGCCTCCGCCGCACCATCACGGCGGAGAACGGATCCGGAGGGGACCCCGACGCCACCACCATCATACCGCACTTTGGTCTGAAAGCAACCAAAGAATGACAGGATCAAACACTGGCATCTTTCGCCGCTCCGAGCGCAGCCAGGTCCCACCCGAGCGCGCAGTCGTCCAGGAAATCCCCGACGTCGGCCACGGCCTCGCCCGTGGAGCAAGCCTCGATAGCCCGCCGGAGCGCCAGCCGCGCCGAGGCTTCAAACCGGCGCGGAGCAACCAATGCGCCTTCCTCCGTGCAGGTCTCAAGCCGCGTCAGACCCGCCGCCTGGTCCACCGATACCTCAGATCTCACCTCGCCCAGTGCCAGGACCCGCAACAGGCAGCCCGAGCCGTTCCCCGCCTCAGCGTTGCCTGCCACGGTGACGGCCGGACCGGCCCGCCTTTCCCGGGGCTCCAGGAGCGCCACCCGCGCGTGGGCCGTGGCAGAGCCGGCAAGAATGCCCAGTGGGCCACCTGCGAAGACCCTTGCCCAGCCAAACCCGTCACGGATGACCCGATTAAGTTCCGACGCGGGCGCGCCGCACTCGACGGCGATGATGCTGGCCGGAATACCTGCCCGCCCCTGGATTGCATCGTCAACAAGGTCGGGCCTCAGGCGGGGACGCTCAACAATGACGGGGATGTCCGTCAGCGCCCGGAGGGCCTCCCGGGCTTCCCGCGGCAGGTCCTGCGGGTCTGCGATGACGATGGCCGCCGCACCCTCGGCCCTGGCAGCGAGCGCACGGTCCCACCACCCGCCGGCACCGGGCACCACCACAACAGAACCCCGGGGGCTTTCCGACGATGCCGCACTGACAGGGAGTTCGGCGACGGCGGCCCGGTAGTCGGGAAGGACGGCGCAGACACCCATCCGCAGGCTCGCCCCGCTCATGCGTACACACCCTCAAGCAGCTTCGCGGCGGCGCCGTCAGCCAGGGCAGTCGCATAGTGGGAGTCCGCAAGCAGCTCGTCGTATTCCACTGGCACCCTTTCCTCAAGGAGTGCAGCCAGCAGGCGCCACTCGGCCACATAGCCGTCTTCCGGATCACGGCCATAGTCCGTCCAGCATCCGCCGGGGGTGCGGACGCGCACGGCGGCGCTTCCCGCATGGACAAACGCCGGCGGAAAGTCCACCTCGATGCGGTCATGCGACGTGGAGATGCTCATCCGCCAAAGGGCATCGGGCCCCGCCGGAAGCATGGTGAGGGCAAGCTGCACCAGTACCCCGCTCGCACGGTAGGCCACCACGTAGCCGATCGGCGGAACCAGCCGCGCGTACACCACTTCTTCAATCACGGGCGCGAGGTCCCGGAGCGCCGGGAGGTCATGGATCGCGAGCCCCGTCAGCAGTTGCCGAAGGACATCCGCTGCCACCGCGGCGTCCTTCAGGTCCGGCCTGCCCCGGCGGGGCGGCTGGAAGGGCCCGCCCTCAGCTACGAGCCGGTGGTACCGGTCGTTCGGCGGCAGCGCCAACGTGACAGAGACCGCCTGCACCCGTCCCTGGAGTGCCACGAGGTGATGCCTGGCATGTCCCCAGGCCGCGTCGAACAAATGGTTCGTGCCGACCAGGAGGATGGTCCCCGCCGCACGGCAGGCGGCGACCACCCGCTCAGCTTCTTCCGGGCTGGTGGCCAGCGGCTTCTCGCAGAAGACGGCCCGCTTGCCGGAAGCCACGGCGGCGAGGACCTGCCGGCCATGCTCTGCGGGTGGGCTGCACACCGCCACAAGGTCCACGTCCGGGTCGGCAAGAAGCTCGGACTCACCATGCGACCAGCGTGCGCCGAGCCCCTCGGCCAGACCTCGGGCGCGCCCACTGCCGGCGTCGGCAATATGCACCACGTTAAACAGCTCACTCAACCGGCCCAGCGTCGCCAGATGAAGCGCGGCAACCCCCGGCCCGGCTCCCAGCACACCTACGTTCCAAGGCATCGTCGCCCTCCTTCTTATGTGTCTATTATTCATAAGTTAGGTTGGTTCTGGCTATAGTCGCGCCCTACGACACCTTAGTAGGTCCCAATGTGTGAGAATTATGACTATGACGACTGACTCCACACTCCGCTTTGGAGCCCAAACGGATGAAGTGACGAGCCTTTTGCGGATCGTCAACCTGGTTCGCACGGGCGAAGCTACCACCCGCCCGGAAATCGGCAAGGTCACCGGCCTGGGCAGGGGCGTCGTCAGCCAACGCGTGGACCAGGCCATTCATATTGGCTTCCTGGGCGATGGCGAGTTCGGAGCCTCCTCAGGCGGCCGCGCGCCACGGACCCTTCGCTTCCGGGCGGAGCAGGGACGCATTGTCATATGCGCCCTCGGAGCGGCTCATATGAGGGTCGGCATTACTGCGCTCGACGGCGACATCCTGGACCACACGCACCGCACCTGGGATATCGCGCAGGGTCCGGAGAAGACCATCGATGCGGTCATGTCCCTGGTCGACGATTTACTCAAGAAGGACCCCACGGTGCCAGTGTGGGGTGTGGTAGTAGGGCTTCCCGGCCCGGTGGACTTTGCCTCGGGGCAGCCCGTGGCGCCCCCGATCATGCCAGGGTGGAACGGTTACGACGTCCGCACTCCCTTTGAAGAACGCTTCAATGCACCGGTTTGGGTGGACAACGATTCCAACCTCCTTGCCCTCGGGGAACGCGCCCGGCGGCGCGACTCCCTGGCCGACCTGATCTACTGCAAGATCGGTTCGGGAATTGGAGCAGGCCTGCTGTCCAAGGGCAGGATCCACCGGGGCGCGAACGGCGCCGCCGGAGATATCGGCCATGTCCGGGTCTCCGACTCGGATGCACAGTGCCGCTGCGGCAAGATCGGCTGCCTGGAAGCTGTGGCCGGCGGCTGGGCGCTCGTCCGGGACGCCGAACTCGCCATCAAGGAAGGTACCGCAAGCTCCTTGGCAGCGCGCGCGAAGAAGGGAGCACTGACCCTTGAAGACATCACCCTTGCAGCCCAGGCCGGGGATTCACTCGCCATCACCCTCGTCCAGAAGTCTGCGCGGGTGGCAGGGGAGACCATTTCAGCGCTGGTGAACATGTTCAATCCGGGAGTCATTGTGATCGGCGGCGCGATGGGCTCCGCCGGCGAGGTATTCCTGGCAGAAGTGCGCCAGCGGGTCTACGAACTGTCGCTGCCGCTCGCCACCCGGGACCTCACCATCACGCTCTCGGTAAACGATGAGCGCGAACCGCTGCGCGGCGGTGCCGAACTGGCCCGCGAGCAGCTGTTCGACGTCACCTTCCCCCGCTGGTTCGCGGAAGGCCGGCCCTCACCGGAACGGGCAACTGTTTTGGCCTAGAGTTTCCTCGACGCACTTCTTCCTGATTTCGACTTAAGCATGTATCTTCGGATCATAAGTCTCGCCACGAAGGAGTGCCAGCACCATGTCCACACCCATCAAAGCACTGATCATCACCGGCATGACCGATGTCCACCACGACTGGCGAAAGACAACGCCGGCGCTGAAGGAACTACTCGAAGAGACAGGGCGGTTCCAGGTGCGCGTCACCGAGGAGTTCCGCGGAGCCACCGCAGCGACCCTTGAGCCCTACGACCTGGTCATCCTCAACTACTACGGCCGTACCGACCCGTGGCGCAATGTCCCGGAGGAGCGTTTCGGCCCGGTCGCAGAGCAGGCGCTTTTCGACTTTGTGGCGCGCGGCAAGGGCCTGATCGCCTACCACCCCACGCTTGCCGGCGGCGTGGGCTGGGAGCCGGAATACGAGCGCCTGCTCGGCGGCGTGATGCGCGAAGACACCTCCCGGCGGGCTCCAAACAACGACTTCCTCCTGCACACTGCGGAGCCCCACCCCATCACAGCCGGCTGGCCGGCCGAGTTTCCGCACTACAACGACGACCTCTACGTCGGCCTCAAATGGCCCGAGGGCGTCAAGAAAACCGTCCTCCTGCAAGGTTGGGATAACCCCCTGCGCTACACGCAGGTTCCCTCGCAGTGGCGCAGCCTGCCGGGCATGGGCGAGGAGCATCCGGTGGCCTGGGCGGTCGAATACGGCGAGGGCCGCTCAGTCTCCATCGGGATCGGCCACAACGTGCAGGCGATCGGCCACCCCGCCTTCCGCGCGCTCTTCCCGCGGAGCGCGGAGTGGGCTGCCACCGGCAGCGTGACCATTGCGACGCCGCCAGACCTCGGCGAAGCGGTCGACGGTGGCGACTGGTGGCCCACCACCCTCGAACCGATGGTCCGGGAGATGTTCAACGATTGGGTTGCCGCGGGCGAACCCGCCTCCCAGAAGTAGTATCGCCGCCGTCGAAATCCGGGACGTGGCCACAAGCGTTCAGGCCACGTCCCTGGCCACGCCCGAGACAGTATCCCGCCCGGCTTCCAGTTCCGCTTCGAGGTGGAACGGCAGAATGAGCGGCGAGCCCGGCCGCGCCTGGAGATAGGGCACCAGGAGCTGAAAATCCACCGAGACGGCATGCGCGCCAGCGGCGACCCGGCCACTGCCAGACACAACGAGGCGGTCCTGAACGAACCACCAGCCGCGCTCTTCCGGCAATGAACCCGCCCGCACGTCCCGCACCCCAAGATGCACCGCAAGATCCTCCGGACCGAACCGCACGCCGTTGACCTCGACGGCAAGGCCGTACACGCTGGACAGCGGCATGGAGCGGATCCAGGGCAGTCCGATCCGCAGTTCAAAGCCGTCCGGAGTGGTGGTGAGCGCATCGTCGCGCAGAGCTGTTTGCAGCATGACTTCCATCCTTTATCCTAAAAGTGACATAAGTTTGTCATTAACACGCATATTTGAAAAGGTGCCCATTGACCACTGGAATTCCTCAAACCTGGACCCTCTGCGCAAGTGCCTTCAATTGGACTCCTGACATCACGGCGGCACGGCGACGGGCCCTGGACATTGTCACCGGCATCGTCGCCGACGGCGTGGCCGATACGGTCGAACTCGAGCCCGGGCTGCTGTGGCGATCCTTTCCGGAGCCCCGGGATGCCGAGGTGGACGAGTTTCACGATGCCCTTGACCAGGTGGGTGGAAGGGTCAGCATTGTCGGCGCGAGCCTGGACGACTTCCTCTCGCCGACACAGCGGCGGTCCACCCGGCAGCGGATGGACTTCCTGGTTCCGCAACTCCGGGCGGCCCGGCGGGTTGGGGCTACCGGAGTCCGGTTGCCGATTGGCCAGGCCGGCGCCGACCTGCTGGCCCTGGTGCAGCCGCTGCTGCACGAGCTGGACCTGGTGCTGTACGAGGAGATCCAGGGGCAGCAGGCTCCTGACAGCCCCGCCATGGCCCAGGCCCTGGAGACGATCGCGGGGCTGGCAGACGATCATGTCCGGGTCCTCGTGGACGTCAGCATGCTCATGCCGGCCCTGCCTGCCAGCTATCTGGAGGAACTCCGCCGGGGCGGCGTCCCCGCTGAGCTGGTGACCCGGCTGGCGGATGAATGGCGAAACCCTGCCACGCTGGATGCCGTGAAGGCATTGCTGCAGTCCGGAAAGGTGCCGCCACGCGTCCACACACTCTTCATGAACCTGGTGATCCGCTTCGGCCGCAGCGACGCCTCAGACCTCCGGAGCGTCCTTCCCCTTGTCGGCGCCTTCCACCTGAAGTTCTGGGACCTGGAGGACGCTGACGGACGCGTGTCGCAGCCGCTCCGCGACCTGGGCGGGCTCCTGCGCAGCAGCGGGTTTGCCGGCACGCTGACCAGTGAGTGGGGCGGCCACGAGTGGCTCCGGGATGACCCCACCGACATCACACGCCGGCACCTTGCCCTCGCCACCACTGCGCTGGCTGCAGGGGCGTCGGCGGATGGAGCTGCCGCCTGACCCCTTACGCGTCCGGCGCGAACTGGCAGCTAACGCCCTCAAAATGTGGATTTGGGGGCATCTGCTGCCAGTTCGCCCACAGGCACAGACAGAGCGGCCGGCCCCGGGTCACCGGGGCCGGCCGCTCTGTCTGTGGCTGTTTATCGTGTGCTGAATGCCGCGTCGAATGCGGCGGCGGAGGGCTCGTAGCTGGAGAGCCTGCGGATGAACCCCAGGGCCTCCGGCGCTCCAACGAGCCGGTCCATGCCCGCATCCTCCCACTCGACGGACAACGGGCCGACGTACCCGATGGAGTTGAGCATGCGGAAGGCATCCTCCCAGGGCACGTCACCGTGGCCCGTGGAGATGAAATCCCAGCCGCGGCGCGGATCGGCCCACGGTAGGTGGGATGACAGCCGGCCATTGCGGCCGTTGGACAGGCGCTTCTTGGTGTCCTTGCAGTGCACGTGGTAGACACGGTCCCGGAAATCCCAGAGGAAGCCCACCGGGTCGATGTCCTGCCAAACCATGTGGCTCGGGTCCCAGTTCAGGCCGAAAGCCTTGCGGTGCCCGATGGCTTCCAGGGTGCGGGCCGTGGTCCAGTAGTCATAGGCGATTTCCGACGGGTGGACCTCATGCGCAAACCGGACACCCACCTCGTCGAAGACGTCAAGGATCGGGTTCCACCGGTCGGCGAAGTCCTGGTAGCCCGCCTCCACCATCGCCTCTGTAGCGGGCGGGAACATGGCCACGTACTTCCAGATCGACGATCCGGTGAACCCGGTCACCGTCGTCACGCCGAGCTTGGCTGCCAGGCGTGCGGTGTTCTTCATTTCCTCGGCGGCCCGGCGTCGGACACCTTCAGGGTCGCCGTCGCCCCACACGATGTCCGGCAGGATGCCACGGTGCCGTTCGTCAATGGGGTCATCGCACACCGCCTGGCCCTTGAGGTGGTTGGCAATTGTCCATACTTTCAGGCCATTGCGTTCCAGGACGTCCAGCTTGCCCTGGACATAGGCGTCGTCGTTCCACCGCCAAGGATCAAGATGGTCACCCCAACAGGCGATTTCCAGCCCGTCATAGCCCCATTCGCCGGCGAGCCGGGCCACTTCCTCGAACGGCAGGTCGGCCCACTGGCCGGTAAACAAGGTAATCGGTCGAGCCATGTTCTTCCCTCCTTAGCGGGCCTGGACGGCAGCGTCGGCGCCGACGCTGGTCCAGGCAGAGTCATTCTCGGAGCTGCGCTCGACGGCGTCGAGCACGCGCTGCACCCTCAGTCCGTCAGCGAAGGTCGAATGCGGGTCAGTACCGCCCACGATGCCTTCAACGAGGTCCTTGACCTGGTGCGAGAACCCGTGCTCGTACCCGAGGATGTGGCCTGCGGGCCACCAGGCGGAGACATAGGGATGCTCGGCTTCCGTGACCAGGATCTTCCGGAAACCCTGCCGGTCCGCCGGGACTGTGCGGTCGTAGAACTGGATGCTGTTGAGGTCTTCAAGGTCGAAGGCCAGGGCTCCCTTGTCCCCTGAGACCTCAATCGCGAGCGCGTTCTTGCGCCCGGTGGCAAATCGTGATGCCTCGAACGACGCCAGCGCTCCGGATTCGAACCGGCCGGTGAAGATCGCGATGTCGTCCACCGTGACTGGCCCGTACCCTGCGCCGGCCCTGCCCGACAGGCCTGAACCGGAAGCCAGGACAGGCCGCTCCTTAATGATCGTGTCGACGACCCCGGAGACCTTCTGGAGGTTCTGCCCGGTGACGAACTGGGCCAGGTCGATCGCGTGGGCGCCGATATCCCCGAGCGCCCCGGAGCCGGCGTGCTCCTTCTGCAGACGCCAGGCCAGCGGCATCTCCGGGTCCACGAGCCAGTCCTGCCGGTACGAAGCCCGCACATGGCTGATCCTGCCCACAACCCCCTCGGCGATGAGGTCGCGAAGGAACGTCACCGCCGGAACGCGCCGGTAGGTGAACCCCACCATCGCCCGTATGCCCCGGGAGGCGGCGTTGGCGGCGGCGGCGGCCATCGCCTCGGCCTCCGCCACCGTGTTGGCCAGCGGCTTCTCGCACAGCACATGCTTTCCGGCCTCAAGCGCCGCGATGGCTATCTCGGCGTGGGAGTCACCGGGGGTGACGATATCGACAATGTCGATGTCTTCCCGGGCGATGACTTCCCGCCAGTCGGTTTCGGATTCTGCCCATCCCCATTTTCGGGCTGCCTCACCGACAGCCTGGGCGTTGCGGCCCACGATAACCGCCATCTCCGTCTCGGCAGGCAGGCCGAATACGCGCGGGGCAGTGCGCCAGCCCTGGGAATGGGCGGCGCCCATAAAGCCGTGGCCGATCATGGCCACGCGCAGGGTGGTCATGCGAGCACCACCTTCCGTTCCACTGCGACGCGGTTGCCCACGTAACGCATGGGGGCGATCTGCATGTAGAGCAGGCGGAGGGTGAGGATGACTTCGACGTCGATCTCCTCGCCGGCCTCAGGGACGCGGTCCAGGGGAATGATCACATCGGGCCGGTCCGCGACGAACCACAGGGTCTCCCACTGCTCCGGGAGTTCGGCAATGGAATAGGACTTGCCTTGGAGCTCGAAGCGAAGGGATTCCTTGGGGATCTCCACACCGTTGACTGTTGCGGCGACGTCGTCAACGGCGGACAGCCAAAGGCTGCGGTACCAGGGCAGTTGCACCGACACCGCAATGCCCTCTGGGTGCCTGCGGACATCGGTGTCCTTGAACAGGGAGTTGTGAGTTGCCATGGCTTTCCTTACTTGAACGTGTCGACGAAGGTGTCGTGGGGAACAGGCGGCGCGGGGTCCAGCGTCTGCCGTGTTGATGGGCTGTAGGGGTGGTACTCCGTGGGCACGGGTTCATCGGCGGGTGGCATAAAGACCGGCTTGCCGTCGTCGCCGAAGTACATCAGGTCCAGGGCAAAGGCATGCTGGTTCTTTTCCGCGAAGCTGATCCAGTTTTCCTCGAATGGCGCCCGGAGGAGCTCGTAGCAGCGGAATTTCCAGATCTTCCACTCACCGTCCTGCCGCAGGAAGTCCACCGCATACTTGCACCAGACCCAGTGGGCCCAGACCTTTTTGCCCTGTACCTCACCGAGCGAGTACATGTAGTCGGGGCTTTCCTTGGCCACTTCGGGGTCCGTGAGTCCTGACTCGTTGCCTGTGACGATCCAGACGCCCTTGGCCGTCTTGCCATCGGCGGCGACCTCGATGACCGGAGTCGTGGTGTAGTGCAGGATCAGCTTGCCCACAGGGGACGGACGCCCCTTGTGGTAGCGGACCACACTCTCGTAATCCGTGTACTGCCCCGCGTTGGTGTACCTCGCCCGCACACCCGGCGTTCCTGGCTTCACCCACAGCGGGATAATTTGTTCGTCCTCGAAGGCATTGTGCAGGTACATGTAGCGGTTGAACAGGTTCTCGAGGTCGCCCCTGTCGTTGGCCCGCCGGGCCAGGCGGAGTGCCTCGTCGAGTTCACGGCGCAGCTGCTCGACCTCAGTGGTGACTTCGCCATTGGTGGCAGTCATGGGCGTTCTCCTTAGGCTGGGACGACGGATTCCTCGACGGCACGGCGCATCAGCGTGTGCTGCTTCTTGACCAGGTCGATCGGATCGGATTCGCCAAGGTCTGCGAACGCATGCCCCTCCCACTCGCTGGACAGGAAGCCCTTGTAGCCGCCCTTGACGAACTGCCGCACGATGCGCGGAATGTCCATCGCAGGCTCGTTGCCGTGTTCGTCGATGTCGTAGAACTTCGCGTGCACGTGGAAGATCTGCGGCATGATGTCCAGCCACTCTTCCGGCGGAACCAGCCCGTGCATGTTGAACGCCAGCCGGGTGAACGGGCCCAGGCGTGCAGGATCAAAGTTGTTGGCATTCAGGTAGTCCTCGAACTCCTGGTTGCGCTCCTGCATGGGCAGCGGCTTGCGCCAGATTTCCTGCATCACGGCGAAGTGCTCTTCGGGCAATCCCATCTGGGTCAGGGTACGGAACAGGGTGGGCGACAGGCTATGCATCGTGGAGCTGAAGTCGGCGGTGAAGCCCAGCCGGTCGCTCCCCAGTTCCTCGTACATTTCCCGGATCTGCAGGATCTTGGGGTCGTTCGGGCCCTGCGGGGCGTGGATTTCGTAGCCAAGCTTCTGGTCGTACTTCTCTGCCAAGGGAAGAAGGCGCCGCAGCAGTTCCTTGCCGGCGGACCGGATAACGATCTTATTGAAGCCCAGCCGGTTGGCGGTCTTGAGCTGCCTGGCGAAGAAGTCGTACTCCTCATCAGGGGTCATGTCGCGGTCCTTACGCCGGCCCATGTCCAGGTTGGTTCCCACTGCGCTGGGCGTCAGCCCGTAGCGGTCCATGCTGTCGCGCCACAGGCGGACGAAGTCGTCGTCGACGTCGGGGAAGGTGCGCAGCATCTGCGCGATGTTGAACTCAACCCCGGGGCCGAGGCCCTCGTCTGCGACGGCCTTGATCAGCGTCTCCGGGGTGTAGAGCCCGGCGGCGAACTCGGAGGTGAGCGAATAAAGGGTAATGCCAAGCTCGATTCCCGAGCCTGCGATGCCTTCTGACATGTCTTGTTCCTTCTGTTTCAGCCGCGGACGGGCTGGGCGAGGTGGCTGTTGAGGATGCGGCGGGCCTCGGCGGGATCGGTGATCATGGCGGAGCCGGCGTCGGCAGCTGCTGAACGCTGCACGGCCTGCTCGCCGCGGATGATTTCGAACGGATCCTGCCAGTTGTTCCAGTGCCAGCCTTCGTATTCGCTGGAGATCGCACCGGAATAGCCGCTTTCGACGAGCTGGCGGACCAGCCCGCGCACGGGAACCGAGGGTTCCTCGCCGTGTTCGTCAATGCCGAAGAATTTGCCGTGCACGTGGCGGACCCACGGCATGATTTCCAGCCAGGTGTCGATGGGGGCCGGACCAAAGAGTCCTGTTCCGTTGATGGCGAAGTCAATGCCGAGGTCCGGCCGGCCGTTGCGGGCGGCCAGGCCAATGAAGGCACCGAAACGCTCACCATGGACCTTTTGGGTGTTGGGAGGTCCTTCGGCGTAGAAGCCGTTCCAGAGTTCAACCACTTGGCGGAGTAATTCCTCGGAAGCGCCGCGCCGGCGGTAGGCCTCCAGCAGTGACGGGGCAAAGCCGGTGACGGTGGCTCCCCAGTCGGCGGTAAAGCCGAGCAGGGGCGAGCCGAGCTTTTCGTAGCGGTCGCGCAGGGCAAGGACGCGTTCGTGGGCGCCGTGCTGGTCAGCGTGGACTTCGAGCGCCAGTGTCACGCCGTACTTCTCGGCGACGGGCAGCAGGCTTTCCATGGCGTCGGGAGTCAGGGAGATCTGCACCCGGGCAATGGGGAAGCCGAGCCTGGCGGCTACTTCGATCTGCCGGCTCATGTACTCAACGAGCTCATCGTGGTTCATCAGCCGGTCACGGCGGATGCCGGTGTCCACGTTAACGGCAAGGGAGGTGGGGACCAGGTCCACTTCGGAGACAAGATCGCGGAAATGCCCAACGAAGGCGTCATCGATGTGGTCCGGGAATCCGCGCAGGCTGGAGAAGCCGATGACTTCGAGCCCGGGGCCGAAGCCCTCTGCCGCCACCTTGCGGATGAGGCCATCGAGGTCATACTGCCGGGCGTGGAAGGCCCGGGTGAAGCTGTAAAGGGTGACGCCCTGGATCGGCGTGCCGAGGCTGGTCATCGCTGTGCCACCTTCATGGTCTTTGTGTCGTGTTCTTCGATGTGGAGCACGCCGTGGTCGGTGATGATGTAGGGGATATAGAGCTTCAGGTCCACCCGGATCTCGTGTTCGGCCCGGCCTTCCGCAACGGGCACATCGCCGGACAGGATGGCGGAGTCCAGCGGGAACCACCATTCGCCTGTCTCGTCCACGAGTTCCTCAAAGCTGAACGTCCGGTTGTTCATGGTCCAGCGCAGCGAATCCTCCGGAGCAGCGACCCCGTCGATTGTCAGCGAGGCTCCGGCGATGCAGGAGCCCGGCAGGGCGCGGTACCACGGGATGCGGACCTCCACGGCGGTGCGTCCGCCCTCGGTGGTGAGTGTTCCTTGCTCGATTATGCGGTCGGCAATCATCGAGACCTCCTTGTCTGTGCCTGGCGCTGAAGTGCGGCCATCAGCCACTTCCTCATTATTTATTCATTCTATTGTCTGATTTAGACATAAGTAAAGGGGTGCTGAGATCGTGGACCAGTTTCCGTGCGCCGCGGACCGCCAGCGCCACGGCAGTCAGCGTGGGGTTGCACGCCGTGGACGTGGGGATGACGCCATTGCCGGCCACGAAGAGGCCGGGGACGTCCCAGACCTGGCTGTCAGGCGAACAGACGCTGCCGCCGTCGTCCGCTGCTCCCATCCGGGTGGTGCCCTGATAATGCAGCGAGGCTCCCGGCGGGAGGACGAACGGACGCTCGTCGAGCGGTTCGCCCACGGCTTTGCCCAGGCGGACGATCTCCTGCTTGGCCCGCTCCAGCACGTCCCGGTCCCGTTCGGTCAGGCGGTAGTGGAGGCGCATGGACGGCATCCCGTAGGCATCCAGGGAGGTGTCGTCGAAGGCCACCCGGTCCTCCCTCTGAAGGTCCTTGGCGCAGAACAGCCCAAGCCCCACAATCGAGCCCGGCACCACGGGATCGTCCTCAGCCACCGGAACCGGCGAGGCGTCCAGCTGCATGATCTGCCCGTGGAACGGCATCTCGTCCGTGTAGGGAACCCACGCAACACCGCTTTGCTCACGAAGCGCACCGCTTGCCGCCTCAAGTCCGCTGTCTGCCGGTACGTCCCGCAGCCTGCTGGCGAACACCACCTGCGACTGGTCGTTGAGGTAGCGCCCCAACGCGGCGGGCCTGATTCCGGAAGCCCACAGCAGTTGCGGGGTGCGGAGTGCATCCGCACCGACCACCACATATCGGGCGGCTACGCTGTGGGTTTCGCCGGTGCGCCGGCTCCTGACCTCGACGCCCACGGCCCGGCCGTCCTCAACCAGCACGCGGGTCACCAGTGACTCATCAAAGAGCTCGAAGTTGGGATTCTCGCGGGTTACGTCGCCCAGGACGACGTCAGCGCCGGACCACACGAGGCGCCCGTCCTGGCGTCGGTGGACAGCGAGCGGCATGGGCTGGACCCGGAACGCCGCGTCGCGGCCATTGTCCACGGCGTCGGCGAGGCGCCCCAGGACAATGTCCGAGAACGGCGCGCCGTCGAAGGCGTGAGCGGTGACGCCAAGCAGGCGCTCGGCGTCGTCCAGCAGGCCGTCCAGGTCCGGGAGGAAACTGATGCGCTCCCCGGCGCCCGGACGGGGACACGCCGCCGTCCAGTGCGCGGCCATGCCGCCCACATTGCTCGACATGGCTGCGACGGGCAGCCCGTCCTCTCCCGGGAAGGCGAAGCCGTCCTGGAGGAGGAAGGTCCCCGGGCGGGCGAGCCGGTCACCGCTCTTAACGGCGCCGGGCGAGTTCACTGTCTTGGCGCCCGCACCCGGCCCTTCGGAGGCGCGCTGCGCGAGGCTGAGCCGGTTCGGGTCCTCGATGTTTTTCACGTGGGCGCCGGGCGGGTTGCTGACCGTCGGTCCCACTTCGAACATGGCGATCGTGGCGCCCGGCGCTTCCTCGCTGAGGATCCGCGCGTATGCCGACGCCGTCGGACCGCTGCCGACGATGGCGACGTCGACCGATTCGGGGTACCGGTGGTGGCTCACGATCCGGCCACCAGTTCCTGGATGTACCGGACCGACTTTGCCGAGTCGATGGTGGGGTAATACTCCAGCCCGATGGGGCCCGTGTAGCCACTGGTCCGCAGGTCGGCGAGCC
>DATCVX010000589.1:0-10399 GCA_036566705.1 Arthrobacter sp.
ACGCCGTCCACCACGTCGGCGCGTTGCTCGAACACGGGGCTTTCCTTGAGGGAACGGCGCACCCAGACCGCGAAGATCATCAGCACGAAGCTGAACAGGAACGGGATACGCCAGCCCCAGCTAAGCAGGTCCGCTTCAGACAGGGTGGAGACGAGGATTGCCCAGATGGCAGACGCTGCAAGGGTTCCGGAGTTCGTGCCGAGGCACACGAGGGACGAGATGAGGCCGCGGCGGCGGGTGGGCGCGAACTCAGCCAGCATTACGGTGGCTCCGGCGATCTCGGCGCCGGCGCCGAAGCCCTGCATCAGGCGAAGCGCGACCAGGAAGATGGGCGCCCAGATACCGATCATCGCGTAGGTGGGCAGAATGCCAATAAGCGTTGTCGACGCACCCATGAGGGCGATAGTGATGAACAGGACCTTCTTGCGGCCGATCCTGTCGCCCATGCGGCCGAAGTACACAGCGCCGGCGAGCCGGGCAACGTAGCCCACGCCATAGGTTGCCATGGCGGCGATCAGGCCGATGATCGGGCTGACCTCGGGAAAGAAGAGTTTGTTGAAGACGATGGCTGCTGCCAGCGAATACAGCTGGAAGTCCATGAATTCCATGGCTGTTCCCAGCCAGCCGGAGACGGCGACTTTGGCCAGTTCACGGGTGGGTTTCGTTTCCGGCTTAGTGGTGGGCGGCGCGATGCTCTCAGTCATCTGATGCTCCTTTGCAGGCGATGAAAAACGGAGGGAGAAGTACGGAAGAGGCTGGGCTGAAGGTCTGCTGTTGTGACCGGCAGCACCCGTTTTCTACTACCATACAAGCACTACCATTCTAGTGTGTCAAGAGTAATAGACTGGAGCCATGGCAACCGAAAAACGCGGCAAAGGACAGCCTCCGCGACTGTCCGTCCGGGATCAGACCCTGGAAACGCTTCGGCGTCGCATCATCTCCCTGCAGCTCCCCCCGGGCGAGCCGCTCTCGGAGAATGAGCTGGCGCAGGAACTGGGCGTGAGCCGCACTCCGGTGCGGGAGAGCCTGATCCTCCTGCGGGAGGAGGGACTGGTCCAGGTCTTTCCCCAGATCGGCTCGTTCGTTTCCCTCGTGGATTTGGGGCGGGTGTCGGAGGCACAGTTCGTCCGCGAAGCCATCGAGTGTGCGTCCCTGAAGGACGTTGCCGTTGACGCGGCGGGCCTCGCGGGCCTGCGCGAGATCCTGCGGGACCAGTCCGGAGCCGAGGCCAGCGGCGATGTAGAGGAATTTTTCCGTCTGGACGAGGACTTCCACCGCGAACTACTGCGCCTGGCGGGCCACGAGTCTGCCTGGGCCGCCGTCAACTCGGCCAAGGCGCACCTGGACCGCGCCCGGCGCCTGAGCCTGCTGGACACGAGGCCCATCTCAACCCTCATACAGCAGCACACAGCAGTCGTGGACGCACTGGAGGCCAACAACATGACAGATGCCGACAGCTCGTTGCGCCTTCACCTCCGGGGCGTCTTCGAGGACGTTCAGCGCATCCAGGAATCAACCCCGGAACTCTTCTCTGACGGCGCCGTGCGCCGCCCCACACGGCGGAGCGTCGCCCGCCTGACGTAGAAGGACGACGGCGGGAGGTCCCGCCGTCGTCCTTCTACGCCGTTGCTGTTGTTGCTGCTACCGTCCGTCGACGGGCACACCGAGCACGTTGCCTATGCAGGCCAGGACCCTGTCCGTGACGTCGTCGATCCCGCCGATCCCGTCCACCCGGGCCAGGATCCCGCGCCCGGCATACCTGGCCACCACGGCTTCGGTCTGCTGGTGGTACAGGTCAAGCCGGTGACGGATAACGCTTTCGTTGTCGTCGCTGCGGCCAGCCTCCCTGGCCCTGCCGAGCAGCCGCGAGACCAGTTCCCCGTCGTCTGCAGTGAGCTGGAGGACCACTCCGAGTTCCTGCTCACCAGCCGCCAGGATTCCGTCAAGGTAATCCACCTGGGCCACGGTGCGTGGGTAGCCGTCCAGCAGGAAGCCGCTTCCGGCGTCGTCCTGGCTGAGGCGGTTCCGGACCATTTCATTGGTGACACTGTCCGGCACGAAATCGCCGGCATCCATATACCTGGTTGCCTCGACACCCAGCGGCGTACCGCCCTTGACATGGGCGCGGAAAATATCGCCGGTTGAAATCGCCACTACGCCGAGGCGCTCGGAGATCCGTTCAGCCTGCGTTCCCTTGCCGGAACCGGGCGGACCAATAATCAGCATTCTCGTCATACAAAACCCCTTGCTGGTTATGTGGACGTCGTCGTCCTGGCCCGATGCTACGGCTCCAGAGGTTGCGGCCGGGCTGCATCGGCGCCTGACAGCAGAGTACGACGGCGGAAGATCCCCGCCGTCGTACTCTTGCGTTTTGTGCTGTTACCGGTAGTTCTGGTGCAGTGAGCGGCGCCGGTCAGGCGTGTGCGTGCTCGGCAAGGACGGCGTCGATCTGGCCCGCTGCCTCCTTCAGGCCTTCCTCCATGCCCATCTTCACCATCTCTTCCATCTGCTCTTCGGAATCGAACGTGGACATGATGGTCATCCGCGTACGCCCGCCGGTGTCCTCGAGGGTGACCGTGGCGTGGGCGCTCCCCATGGCATCCACGGGAGCGCCGTCGTCGTCCGCGAAACCGTCATCGAACTCGAGCTTCCGAGGCGCCTCGATGGTGGTGAATTTCCACCAGCCGCGGGGCTTCTCGCCTTCGGGCGTGGTCATGTAATAGTCGGCCGCCCCGCCGGGCTGGAAGTCGAACCGCTCAAACGTGGCCGGATAGTTGGGCGGACCCCACCAGCGCTCCAGCTGGCGCGGGTCTTCCCAGACCTGCCAGACGCGCTCGACGCCGGCGTCGAACTCCGCCACGAGGGTCAAGCTGAGTGCCTCGAGATTCTTAGTGGAACTGATAACAGGCATTGTGCGACCTTTCCTATCCTTCAGCCAGAATGTCCGCGATCCGGCTGACGCGCTGCCGCCAGATCGCCTCATACTCATCGAGCAGCCGCCGGGCTTCCTGCAGGCCTTCGTGATTGCCCCGCACGATCTGCTCCCTTCCACGCTTCTCCTTGGTAACAAGGGAGGCGCGCTCCAATACCGCCACGTGCTTCTGGACGGCGGCGAAACTCATGGCGTAGAGGCCCGCGAGGCCGGACACCGAATACTCAGCCACGGTGACCCTGCGGACAATGTCGCGGCGGGTGGCATCGGAGAAGGCCTGGAAAAGGCGGTCGACGTCGGCATCACTCATCTGATCTACAACCATTTGGTTGTACGATACGCCCAGGATGGGGGTATGTCAAGGGTCTTGGTATCACGTGTCAACATTATCTATGCGATGATCTGACTGTGACAGCGGAGACGAAACCGAACAAGCGACCAACCAGCTTTGATGTCGCCAAGAGAGCCGGGGTGTCCCGGGCCACCGTCAGCCATGTGCTGAACGGGCAAGGATCCCGCTTCCCGGAGCAGACCCGGCAAAAGGTGCTCAAGGCCGCCGCCGAACTGCAGTACAGGCCCTCTCCCGCCGGACGCGCCCTGGTGACCGGCCGCAGCGACATCCTTGTGGTGATCATTCCCAATACGACATTCGGCAGCAACCTGCAGGACCTCGTGGACAGCGTCAGCACACAGGCGGCCCGCCACGGCCTGAGCGTTGTGGTCCGTTTCGCCGGACGCGACGCGGCGGAAACCCTCGCTGCCGTCCTGCACTTCCGGCCGGTGGCCGTGGTGGACATCGGAGTCCTGTCCCCCGAAGACCGCGAAACACTTGAGGCTAGCGGAGCGGTGGCCATTCCGCGGTACTTGCGGTCACCCAAACCTGAAGGGGACCTCAACTTCCTCGTCGGCCGGACCATGGCAGAGGAACTGCTCCGCGGCGGGCCCCGCCGCCTCGCCTTCGCCGCGTTGGTTGACGAGCGGCAGGACCCATTCGGGCCCCCGCGTTATGAGGGAATGAAAGCCTCCGCCCGCGACCGCGGCCTTCCGACGCCGGAACGCCTGGACATTCCCCTCAAGCTCGCCGGCGCGAAAGCGGCCCTCAAGGCCTTCGCGACTGGCGGCTCCCCGATGGGGGTGGGCTGCTACAACGACGACGTTGCCATCGCCGTACTGGCGGCCGGGCGGGCGCTCGGCCTTGAAACGCCGGGTGACCTTTCGGTGGTCGGCGTGGACGCAACGGAGGTGGGACAGTTGGTTTCCCCCAGGCTGACAACGATCCTCATGGAGAACGATGCGCTCATGGCGCGGATCGCCGCTGACCTCGATGACCTGCACCAGAAGGACGCTGCCACGCACCCCTACGACCCGCAGCCGGTGGTGAAAATCGTCGCCGGCGAAACCACCTGAGGCCCCATTTTCGGCAACACTCCGGCCGCGCGTTGACAGGCGGTGTGACTAGTGCCATGCTCGTTACATGGACCTGTTGGACAGCTGGACAGCTAGACAAGACCGAGTGGTGCGCGTTGGCGCGGCCGAAGCGGTTTTTGCTTCCCTCCGCGGCGCCATTGAAGCCGGCAAGATCCCTGTCGGCACCCGGCTGGACTCTGAGGCGTCGTTGGCCAAGCAGTACGGCGTCAGCCGCACCATGGTCCGCGAGGCCCTCCGTTCGTGCACGGCGCTCGGCCTGACCGCCACGCACACCGGCAAGGGAACATTCGTCATCGCCGACAAAGTGGCACAGGACCTCAAGCTCGGCAAATACTCTGCCAGCGCCCTCGTGGAGGCCCGCCCCCACGTGGAGGTTCCGGCAGCCGGCCTGGCTGCCCAGCGCCGCACCAACGAGGACCTTGAAGCGCTCCGGGAGATCCTGCGCGAAATGTCGGAGGCGGATGACCTCCAGCAGTGGGTGCAGCTGAACACCGAGTTCCATGTGACGATCGCCCGCTCCAGCGGCAACGGCGTCTTTGAGTCATTCCTCTCGGACATCTGTGAGGCGATGGCGAACCAGTCCAACACCCTTAACCTTGTGGCGGACCGGCGCAAGGAATCGGGCGATGAACACGCCCGCATCTTCGAGGCCATCGAGCGCGGCTCTGCCGAGGACGCGTCCCAGGCCATGACGATGCACCTGCACGGGGTGGAGTGTGCCCTCGGCACCATCATCCCGGGCAGCCAAAAATCCGTGGCAGGCCGTACCGGCTAACCACACCTCCCGCCACAACGCCTGTCCACCCGCTCCTACCGGGCACAGCCACGCCCTCAATCACGTAGCACCCCCATGCCTCCGCCACCCCGGCGGTGCCATAAAGCCGCGCCCTACCGCGCCCAAAAACACATCTCCCCGCCCGTCAACGAAGCCCCGTGAGGACCCCATGACCACCCACCTGACCACCCTTGATGCCGTTCCGGAAACCCGGTCCGAGCACGACCTCCTGGGCGACCGCGACGTCCCCGCCGGAGCCTACTGGGGCGTCCACACGCTCCGCGCCGTGGAAAACTTCCCCATCACCGGCCAGCCGCTGTCTTCAAACATTCACCTGGTCCGCGGCCTCGCCGCGGTGAAGCTCGCCGCTGCCCGCACCAACCGTGAACTTGGCCTGCTCGACGCCGAACGCGCCACCGCCATCGAAGCCGCCTGCACCGACGTGATGAACGGGAAGCTCAGCGACCAGTTCGTCGTCGACGTCATCCAGGGCGGCGCCGGGACGTCGTCGAACATGAACGCCAACGAGGTCATCGCCAACCGTGCCCTGGAAATCCTGGGCCATCCCAAAGGCGACTACGCCCGCCTTCACCCCAACGACCACGTGAACCTGTCCCAGTCCACCAATGACGTCTACCCCACGGCCGTGAAGCTGGGTACCATCTTCGCCGCCCGGGAACTGCTCGATGCGCTCGCCGAACTCGAGGAAGCCTGCGCCTCCAAGGCCTTGGAATTCCGCACCGTGGTGAAGATGGGCCGCACCCAACTGCAGGACGCCGTCCCCATGACGCTGGGCCAGGAATTCGGCACCTACGCCGTCACGATCGGCGAAGACCGGCTGCGGCTGGCCGAAGCGGAACTGCTGATCCATGAGATCAACCTCGGCGCCACGGCCATCGGCACAGGCCTGAACGCTCCGCACGGCTACGCCGAAGCCGCCTGCCGGCACCTCGCCGGGATCACCGGCCTGCCGCTGGTCACCGCCGTCGACCTCATCGAGGCCACGCAGGACGTCGGCGCGTTCGTCCACCTCTCCGGCGTCCTCAAACGCGTCGCCGTGAAGCTTTCCAAAATCTGCAACGACCTGCGCCTGCTCTCCTCCGGCCCGCGGGCGGGCTTCGGGGAGATCAACCTCCCCGCCGTGCAGTCCGGCTCTTCGATCATGCCGGGCAAGATCAACCCGGTGATCCCGGAAGTTGTCTCCCAGGTGGCCTACGAGGTGATCGGCAACGACGTCACTATCACCATGGCCGCCGAAGCCGGGCAGCTGCAGCTCAACGCCTTTGAACCGATCATCGTCCACAGCCTCCACAAGAGCATCTCGCACCTCGAAGCGGCCTGCCGCACCCTCACGGCACGCTGCATCCGGGGCATCACAGCCAACACCGGGCACCTTCGCCTCACGGTGGAGCAGTCGATCGGCCTGGTCACCGCCCTCAACCCGCACCTCGGCTACGCCACCGCCACCGCGATCGCCCAGGAAGCCCTCGCCACCGGCAAGGGCGTCGCCGAACTGGTCCTCGAACACGGCCTACTCACCGACGCCCAGCTCCAGGAACTCCTCAGCCCCGAACGCCTGGCCAACCTGAGCAAGTAACCCCCACCCGCACCACCCCACACCCCGCCCGTCCAGGGAGCAGGGGCACACCGACGTGCCCGAAATCCCGGACCGGCCAGAGAGAAAAACGGCACTCAACGATGAGGACCGTTCCACCACCGGGCCACCAGCCCGGCCTCACCCAAGGAGTGATCATGAAAAACAAATCAACCATGTGGATCCTGGCAGCACTTGTTTTCGGAATCATCAGTGGGCTCGTGTTCCACTGGCTGCTGCCGGACGCCACCCGCGAATCCGTTGTGTCCGTACTGGACACCGTGACGCACATGTTCCTGAACCTGATCAAGATGATCATCGCCCCGCTGATCTTCGCCACCCTGGTCTCCGGCATCGCAGGTGCCGCCAAGTCCGCCGGCGTGGGCAAACTGTTCGGCAGGTCGATGATCTGGTTCCTGTCCGCCTCTGTCCTGGTGGGCGCCTTCGGCTTCATCACGGCGCACGTGCTCAACGTCGGCCACGGCCTGAACCTCGTGGCGGGCGGTGACGCGGGGATGGAAACGAAGCCCCTCGATTACGCCGAGTTCATGACCCACATCATCCCCACAAGCGTCTTCGCGGCCTTGACCGCCAATAATCCCCTGCAGATCCTGGTGTTCGGCGCGCTCTTTGGCATCGCCCTGCTGAACCTCCGGAAAAAGGGCCGCTCGTCCATCGCCGATGCCATCGACGAACTGATGGGCGTCATGCTCAAGGTCACCGGATACGTGATGAAGGCGGCCCCGGTGGGCGTCTTCGCAGGCATCGCGGCCGCCTTCACCGCTGAGGGCCTGGACGCCTTCGCCACCTACGCGTCGTTCATCGGCGGCTTCTACGTCTCGCTCTCCGCACTCTGGGTCGTCATGATCGCCGTCGCGGTGGCTTTCCTCGGCAAAGCCGCCTTCCGGCTGGTCCGCATTGTCCGTGAACCCATGGTCATCGCCTTCGCCACCTCCAGCAGCGAGGCTGCCCTGCCGAAGCTCATTGACGGCCTCACCAGGTTCGGCATTCAGAAGCGCACCACCGGCTTTGTGCTGCCGCTCGGCTACTCCTTCAACGTGGACGGCTCCATGATGTACATGACGTTCGCGTCGGTCTTCCTGATCAATGCGTACAGCATCGACATGGACCTGGGCCAGCAGATCGCGATGACCGCCATGCTGCTGCTCAGCAGCAAAGGCATGGCCGGTGTGCCGCGCGGCTCACTCGTGGTGGTTGCCGCCGTCGTGCCCGCCTTTGGCATCCCCGCCGCCGGCATCGGCGTCCTGCTGGTCATCGACCAGCTCCTGGACATGGGCCGCACGGCCACCAACATCCTGGGCAACGCCATCGCCACCGCGGTGATCGGCCGGAACCACGATCAGGAATCCTCCCTCATGGAAAGCACGACGGCGGCACCCGCCGAGGGCGCCCCTCCCGCCGAAGTGCCGGAAGGGCACCGGGAACACGAACACGCTTCGGTGCGCTGAGAGGCGGCGGCACATGTCCCTTGAAGTCCAGACCCGTACCCCGGCACACCACGCCGGCCGCGGCAACAACGGGCGGCGCAACACGGTCAGATCCCTCATCATCGACTACCTCGCAAGCAACGGTGCAAGCAAGGTGGCCGAGATCAGCGCCGCAGTCACTGCCTCGCGGAACTGCGTCAGGTACCACCTGGCCGCCCTGGAACGCGCAGCAATCGTCCGTTCCAACATCTCCCCCGGGACCCGGGAAGGCTGCACCCCCTTCTACGCCCTGGTCCCGGGCGGCAAGGAAGCGGAGAACGGCCCCAAGTGATCGGCTAAGTGGCCCGGTCATAGCCGGAGCGGGCGGCGGCGGGAGGGCCCCGCGGCCGCCCGTCCGCCGGCCGTCCATGCAGGCCAGCTTCCCGGTCATCTAAGCTGGGCACGCGGGGCCACATCGAGGAGGACTTGCCCATGGATGCCACCGGACCGGTCGAGCGGGAGCACACCTTCAGCTGGGTGGATCCCCGCGTCGGGCTGGAACACCTGCCGCTGCTGTCCGGCCTGGACTACCTGGCCGGCATGCGGGACGGCAGCATCCCCCGGCCACCGATGGCCTCGCTGATGAACCTGACCCTCATCGACGTCCGCCGCGGGCGGGTGGAATTCGAATGCCGGCCTGCCGAAGCCCACTACAACCCGCTGGGCGTGGTCCACGGCGGCCTGGCCTGCACCCTGCTGGATACCGTGGTGGGGTGCGCCGCGCACAGTACGTTGGCCGCGGGTTTCGGCTACACCTCCATTGACCTTGCCGTCAGCTACCTCCGCCCCATTACCCTCAGCCACGGCATCCTGCGGGCCGAGGGTTCCGTGGTGAAATCGGGATCACGCGTCATCTTTGCCGAGGGACGCATTCTTGGGCCGGGCGGAGAACTCCTGGCCACCGCCACCAGTTCGCTGCTGGTTTTTGCGGCCGGCACTACCCCCTCGAAGTAGGCCGCGGCCGCTTTCCCACCTTCGGGTGGCCCTTCTTGCAGTACCGGCGCTCCGCCGGGCCAGACGCCCAACCGCTCAAACTGGGCTGGCCAGTATGAGGCAATTAGTATCACGTGTCAATGGATCTCCTGCCGCCACCTTTCCGGCCGCAGTTCACGGTCGGGCCGACCGGTTGACACACGGCGAGAGTCAATGGTTTCCTGTCATTGACACGTGATACTAAACGTGGCCATCACCGCAACCGTCTTGGACCTCCGCCTGCTTTCCGCGGGTCGGTCCCGCCATCGCTTACAAGGGAGAAACCGATGACCCGCACGTCGTTCAATGCAGGATGGGCTGTCCGGCCGAAAGTCAGCCTCTTTGCTGAGTTTTCGGGCCCCGCCTCCCCTCCGCAGCCGGTCACGCTGCCGCACGATGCGCTGATCGGGCTGCCGCGTTCGGCCGATTCGGCCCAGGGTTCGCACACCGGCTACTTCCCTGACGGCACCTTCGAATACTCCAAGACCTTCGAGGTGCCCGAGGACTACCGGGGCAAGCGCGTGGCCCTCGAGTTCCAGGGCGTGTACCGGGACGCCATGGTCTTCGTCAACGGGGACTTCGCCGGCCAGCGGCCGTTCGGCTACTCCACGTTCAATATCCGGCTGGATCCGTTCCTGAAGTACGGCCAGGCCAACACCATCCGCGTTGATGCGCGCGTCCAACAGGACTCACGCTGGTACTCGGGCGCCGGCATCTACCGCGACACGTTTCTTTCCGTGACCGAACTCGTGCACCTCGCCGCCAACGGCGTCCGGATCGCGACGCCGGACATCACCGCCGGCCGGGCCGTCGTCGACGTCGCCACCACGGTCGAGAACGAAGGCCTGGCCACCGCCACGGTGACGGTCGGCACGGAACTGTACGACGGCGGCGGCAACGTGGTCGCCGCCGTCTCCGCCCCCGTGACACTCAAGGCGGGCAGCACCGCCGTCGTCCGCCAGCGCCTCTATGTCACCGAACCGAAGCCGTGGGGCGTGGACACTCCGCACCTGTACTCGGCACGGACAGAACTGCGCGACGCACTGGAGGTGCTGCAGGAGGACACCACCACCTTCGGCATCCGGTCCCTCCAGCTTGACCCGTTCAACGGCCTGCAAATCAACGGCGAGACCGTGAAGCTCCGCGGCGCCTGCATCCACCACGACAACGGCGTCCTCGGCGCAGCCACGATCGCCCGCGCGGAGGAGCGC
>DATCVX010000590.1:0-2776 GCA_036566705.1 Arthrobacter sp.
CTGGGTCCAGGAAGGCGTGGGGACGGCGGAGTGGAAAGGGGTGCCGCTGGCCTACCTGCTCGCGAAGGCCGGCGTCCTGCCCGAGGCTGCCGAGGTGGTCTTCACAGGCGCCGATTCCGGAATCCAGGGCGGCATCCGGCACCGCTATGCGCGGAGCCTGCCGATCCGCGAGGCGATGCGGCCCGACGTCGTGCTTGCCTACCGGATGAACGGCAACGAACTGCCGCCGCAGCACGGCTACCCCGTCCGCCTGGTGGTGCCGGGCTGGTACGGCATGACCAGCGTCAAGTGGCTGGAGTCCATCGACGTGGTGACGCACCCGTTCACGGGGTTCCAGCAGCAGCATGCCTACCGGTACCAGGACAGCGCGGACGACGCCGGCACACCCGTTTCGCGGATCAGGGTCCGCTCCCTGATGGTTCCGCCGGGTGTTCCGGACTTCTTCACCCGCAACCGGGTGCTCCAGCACGGGCCGGTAATGCTCCAGGGCAGGGCCTGGTCCGGCCACGGAGCGGTGACCGGCGTTGAGGTGGGGATCGACGGCGGGTGGGTGGCGGCCCAGCTGGAAAAGCCGGCCGGACCGTTCGCCTGGTGCAAATGGACGCTGCCGTGGGTGGCCGATCCGGGCGAGCATGAGCTGGCCTGCCGCGCCACCGACGCCACCGGTGCTGCCCAGCCCCTGGAGCAGAACTGGAATTACCAGGGGATGGGCAACAACATGGTGCAGCGGGTACACGTCACCGTCGAGTAGGCGCCTGAGAACCGGGGCGGCAGAACAGGTCCGTCAGGACACTGACGCGGACGGAAGCAACAGGATTGCCATGACACCGCCGAGGATGATGAGCACAGTCCTGAACGCCCCTGCCCAGTCAGGGAAGATGCGGACAAGACGCACGCCGTATACTCGGTGCCAGCCATGACCATCCTTCCGTCCTCCCCCGCCAGCGTCCGCATTGATGCGTGGCTGTGGGCCGTCCGCGCCTACAAGACACGTTCCGCGGCCACTGCCGCGTGCCGTGCAGGCCACGTTCGCCTGAACGGCAGTCCCGCCAAAGCCTCTGCCACCCTGGTCACGGGCGATACGGTCACCGTCCGGCTGTCCGGCTACGAACGGATCCTTGAAGTCCGGCGCCTGATCGCCAAACGCGTCGGCGCCGAGCCCGCCTCCCATTGCTTTACGGACCATACCCCGCCGCGTCCCATCGCGCCCGCCTTGGGCCTCCCACAGCGGGACCGTGGTGCAGGGCGTCCCACCAAGAAGGACCGCCGGGAGATGGAGCGGCTCCACGGACCCGCAACCTAGGCCCCGTCCGGATCGGCAGCCCAGTCTTCCGCTCATGTATCCCCCAGTACCGTGTGCAGTTCCATCAACGTACAGCGGCGCCGGGTGGGCGGCGATGGGCAGCGCTGCCCATCGGTCGACGCAGGCCGAATGGCTAGGCTGAGAGGGCAGTTCGTGCTGCAGACCAGGGGGAAACGTGGGGATTGCCGGTAATTTCAGGATGGTTCCGCGCCTCTCGGGCGCCTCAATGGGGCCGAGAGGGCATGTTGCCGCGCCCTGGCTTCTCCTCGGGCTGCTGCTTCTGCCGGGCCTGACGGCCTGCCAACCGGCGGGCACGCGTCCCGATCTGCCGGCGGTCACTGAACCGCCGTCGAACGCTGCGGAGAGCTCGCGGAAGTATGCGCCTGTCATCGACGGGATCCGTAAAGCGCTGGAAGATGAGTTCCCGGGCATAGCGTGGCAAGCGACCGGGCCCGCTGATATGGGTCCGCGAGCCGACGGTGACTGCATGCTTATGCTCCCCAGATACCACAGCGACGGTGACATAGTAGGAGTCTCGAATGAATTCCAGAAGGTTATGGAAGCCATCAACCCTGTGCTGGAGCCAAACGGCTTCAGCGCCGTCTCCGTCCTGGATGAGGGCTCTAATGGATGGTGGTCTGTCACCTCAGGCAATGCCCAGGGTGCGAAGGTGGGCATCTCCGGGCGTGCCAATGTCACGTTGAGGCTCGACGTTCCGGTGGACTCGGCGTCCTGCTCCGCCGACGAACTCACGGGGTTGGCACCATGACCGGCCTCATCCTGGCCGCCGTGCGCCAGCCCGGCGAGGACGCCGTCTCAGACCTGCACATCGTTGATGGCGTGATGGCCCGGATCAGTGCCGGCGGCGCAATCCCGCGCGGCGCCCGCGTGATCAGCCTGGACGGGCGCTACGTCATTCCGGGGCTCTGGGACGAGCACGTCCACATGACCCAGTGGGCGCTGCACTCCAACAGGCTGGACCTGTCCGCCGCCGCATCCGCGCGGGAGGCTGCGGCCGCCGTCAGACGTTTCGTTCATGACGCCGATCCTGCGGTCACCACCGTGGGGGTGGGCTTCCGCGACTCCATGTGGCCGGACCTCCCCACGCTGGACATGCTCGACGCTGCTACCGGCCACCAGCCCGCCGCCCTGATCAGCCACGACCTGCATTGTGTCTGGCTGAACAGCGCTGCCGCCCGGCGGTATGGCGTGGATGTTGACGCCGGCGGCCTGCTTCGGGAGGAACCGGCTTTTGCACTGACCCGCGAGCTGGGCAAACTTCCGGACTCAGTGGTGGACGGCTGGGTCACCGATGCCGCCCGCGCCGCTGCCGCCCGGGGCATCGTGGGCATCGTTGATTTCGAGATGACCTGGAACCGTGACGTCTGGCTGCGGCGCATCGCCGGCGGCTTCGATTCCCTCCGCGTGGACGCGGGCGTCTACCCCGAGGACCTGGAGCGGGCTCACAGCGAC
>DATCVX010000591.1:0-10045 GCA_036566705.1 Arthrobacter sp.
CCAGTGCAGGATGCCCAGGCTGCTTCCCGTGATGACCAGGGCAACGGCGATCACAATCAGCCCGTGCAGGTGGTCGCGGGCCATCCGGCGCTGCCCTGAGATCTTGAACGTGAGCCTGCGGTTCAGGGCGGTGTTCAGGAATGATGTGACAACCAGCGCGGACGCATTGGCCAGCTGCGGACCCAGCCAGGGGCGCAGCAGCGCGTAGAGCCCCAGCGACGCGGCCGTGCAGACGATGCCCACGCCGGTGAAGCGGATGAGCTGGCGGACCACCGGGAACTTCAGGACCCCCCGGTAGTGCCGGGTGGAGGGTGCCCGGCGGCCTTGGTGGACGCCTGGCTGCTGCGTCAGCTGGGCGGCGGGCGCAGCAGGGGATTCCATAGGGTCAAGCCTGACACATCAGGCCGCGGATCCCTCCCAGGATGCTGCCTTCACCGGGTTGGTGAGTTCGCCGATGCCCTCCACCCGGCACGTGACCGTATCGCCGGGGCCGATGGGCGCACACTCGGCCGGGAATCCGGTCAGGACCAGGTCCCCCGGGTGCAGGGTCATGAAGGACGTCAGGTACACCAGGATTTCGTCCACGTTCCAGCCCAGGTCCGCGCTGCTGGCAGCCGCCAGTGCAGTGCCGTTGTGGACGATGCCGATGGCCAGGTCTGCAACATCGAGGGTGGTGACGATCCACGGCCCGGCAGGCGTGAAAGTGTCCTGGCTCTTGGCGCTGATCCACAGCTCGTCCGACTTCTGCAGGTCCCGGGAGGTCACGTCGTTGCCGATGGTGAATCCCAGCACGGCACCGCGCGCATTGTCCGGAGTCAGGCCCCGGGCCTTCCGGCCGATCACGATGGCCAGTTCCGCTTCAGGGTCGACATGGCCGGCGTCTGACGCCAGCTCAATGGCGTCGCCGGGCCCGATCACGCTCGTGGCGGCCTTGTGGAACGCCTGGCGCGGGAGGGCGCGGCCGGCCCCGCCCGTGTTGTGGGCCATGCCCAGGACGTTGGCCGGGGCACTGGGGGCGAGGAACTCGAAGCTTCGCTGGTGCACGCTGTCGCCCGTCGTCCAGCCGGCGCGGGCAGGGCTGGCGGCGTTGGCCGGGGATCCGGGGAAGGGCGTGTCCACCACAGTCCAGATGGTGCCGGCGTCACTGGCGAAGTCGGCGGCGCTGTTGGCCACAAAGAACTGTTCCCCGGGCGCCGCGGGGGAGACGGGACGGACTCGGGCAAGGCGGAGCGGGGTGGTCATAGGTTTTCCTTCAGGGACGTACGACGACGGCAGGGGCCCGGTTGCCGGGCGGTCAGTACAGTTCGCCGGCAGGGATCTCGACGGCGAGACGGTTCGAAGGTCCGGCCAGCGGACACGCCCATGCCTCGTTGTAGGCGCAGGACGGGTTGTACGCGAAGTTGAAGTCCAGCACGAATTCAGCGCCGGGACCGGTGCCGTGGACACCATGGAAGGCGCCCTTGATGGTGTCGATCAGGTAGCGTCCGGCACCGTAGCTCCCACCCGGCTGCCCGGCCGTTGCATCCCGGAACGGAACAAAGATGCCGCCGCCGTATCCCAGAAGCTTCCAGACGGCGAGCTGTCCCATCTCCGGAAGATCGAAGGTGCCGAGGCGGACGAAGTTGACCACGCCGTCGGTGGCGGTTTCCACCGACATTTCCCGCCCCGCGCCTTCACCGGTCAGAGGCACGTGGAAGCGGTAGATGGGATCGTAGTCCGCCGTCCGGAGTCCGGAAAAGCGCGCCTTAGCCTGGCTGGTCAGCGCAGACGCGGGATGGGTGG
Source organism: Arthrobacter sp. (assembly GCA_036566705.1). Taxonomy (GTDB): domain Bacteria; phylum Actinomycetota; class Actinomycetes; order Actinomycetales; family Micrococcaceae; genus Arthrobacter. The sequence continues at coordinate 1,783 of DATCVX010000591.1, forward strand.
CAAACATCCGGTCGCGCTCGTGCCGCCAGTAGGAATGGGCCTCCGCGGGGCTCTCCACCGAAATTTTCCGGACCGTCTCGTAGAGGGAGAACGTCCGCAGGCGCCAATCCGCAATGTCGATGGCGGAGATGTCCGCCAGGCTGTCGTCCGCCACGCCATACTGCTCTTCCGCCATAGCCACCAGCCTAGTCCCTCGGAGCGCGCTTACCTTGCGGCGGCGGCGCCCGGCGCTACGCTGGCTGCATGACGCGCAAGACAGCAGTGCTGGGGTTCCGGATCATGGCCGTGCTCGTGTGCGGAGGCGTGGCCTCCGGCTGCAGTGCCCAAGGTCAGGCCGAACCGTCCTGGACCGCGCAGCCGGAGGCAAGTGCGTCAACCGCTGCCCCGACGGGGACGGTCTCGGCGTCGGCTGATCCGACGGCGTCCGGCGGCCAGGGTTCGCCGACGCCAGGTGCGGGGGCCACGTCGGCTGCGTGGAAGACCTTTTCGGACCCCGGCAAGACGGTGAGCTTCGACCTGCCGGAGGAATGGATCGCCCAGTCGGTGACGCCCGAGGAAGGGACGATGGCAGGTGCGCTGAAGGTCGAGGTAAAGAAGCCGGACGGAACGGTCATTGCCTCGCTGCGGACGGGACTGCCGCCGTCGGCCCCGGAATGCGCGGAGGCGGCGCGCCGGCCCTACACCGTGATCAGCAGCGTGCCGGTGGACCTGCCGGCATTGGCAGGAGAGGGAACGATCGCACCGCATGTGGTGTTCAGGGTGATCCAGGGCTACCGGTACTTCGGGTCCTTCGGCATCACGAACATCGTGGGCGGCGCCGACGGCCAGGCGTGCGAACTGCGCAACGTGGTCCGCGGCCCGGCCGGCAAGGGTGACTACTCCTTCGGGGACCTGCCGGCGCTCAAGGCGTTCGCGCCGGATGAAAAGGTGGCTCCCGCCAAGGCCTTTGACACCCTGGACCAGGCTGCGAAGTACGTGGATGAGGGCGCCGAATTCGCCAACGTCCAACGGATGCTAATGTCTCTGGAGATCAAAAACTAGTCCTGCTGCCGGCCCACCCCCGCCGGGCCAGAGCGGAGACTGGCAAACCACTTCCACACACCCCGGAGATCAATGGACCGCTCTGTTTCCGCCCGCCTGGTTTTCAGGACCGTTGCCGACACCAAGGTTGCGCTGGCCATTTCCGTGGCCAGGAACCCCGGGTATACCTCGTTCGAGGAATCGTTGTCGGTAACGGTGGAAGGCGCGCAGGTTCCGCTGACTGAATTATCGGACCACCATGGGGGCCGGATCCACTACATGGAGTTCCCGGATCCTTCCGAGGTGACGGTCGACTATTCGGCGTCGGTGGCCGGACAGGCCGACCCCGAGGAGGCACCGCTGGCGGACCTCATCCGCTACGTCCGCCCCAGCCGGTACGCCGAGTCGGACCGGCTCCTGCCCACGGCCTATGCGGAATTCGGCGGGCTCCACGGCGAGGAGCTGCTTCATGCCGTGCGGAACTGGGTCTACGGCGAGCTGAGGTACATCAGCGGATCATCGCGGGGCACCGACGGTGCAGTGGATACCCTCCTGCACCGCCGAGGTGTCTGCCGCGACTTCGCCCACCTTGCCATCGCGCTGCTCCGGTCCAAGGACATCCCGGCGCGGCTGACTGCTGTCTACGCGCCGGGACTGAGCCCGATGGATTTCCACGCCGTGGCCGAAGCCCACGTCAACGGGGCCTGGCACGTCATCGACCCAACGGGGCTCGCCCCGCGGGAGTCGATGCTCAGGATCACGGCCGGCCGCGACTCTGCCGATACTGCCTTCCTGTCCACCGTCGGCGGAAGCCTTACCCTCCACCAGATGCGCGTCACAGCCGTCGTGAACGGCAACCTGCCCGCTGAGGACCCGGCGAAGCTCGTCGTGCTGCGCTAGCCCTGGAGTTTTTGTCCGGATACAGGGGGCTTAAACCCTCCGCATCCGGACAAAAAATCTCAGGTCAGTGGCGCGAGCCCACGGATTGACGCAGCTTCTCGGTCAGCCGCCTCAGTTCCTTCTGCTCGGCCGCCGTCAGCGCCGGACCCAGAAGCCCGGAGATATCCCGGACGTGTTCCCGGCCGATGTCCTTTTGCAGCTCGGCGCCGGCGTCGGTCAGCTTCAGCAGCACCCCGCGGCCGTCCTCAGGGGCCGCCATCCGCGCCACCAGTCCCCGCTTTTCGAGCCGCTCCACGAGCCTGCTGAGGCTGGACTGGCTCAGCAGGACATGGTCGTTGAGCTCGTTCAGCCGCAGCCAGCCCGACGGGCAGCGGGAAAGCGTGAACAGGACGTCGTACTCATTAATCGCCACCTTCTTGAAGGCGGGCCCGGCCTGGAGCTTCCGCATCACGGCCACCTGGGCCCGGAACAGGGACTCCCAGGTTTCAGCGGCCAGCCGGACCGGTGATTCGCCGTCGGTGGCCATCACGCCTCCGACGGGGTTGTCTCGGCGCTCTGCGCAGCCAGCAGGGTGGCGACCCGGCCGGCGTGCGTTGGCGGTTCCGGAACGTGCGCAGGCTTGAGGGCCGCGTACTCCTTGCGCAGGACCGGCAGGACCTCCTCGCCGAACAGGTCAAGCTGTTCCAGCACAGTCTTCAGCGGCAGGCCCGCGTGGTCGATCAGGAACAGTTGGCGCTGGTAGTCACCGAAGTACTCGCGGAAGGTGAGTGTCTTTTCGATGACTTCCTGGGGGCTGCCCACAGTAAGCGGGGTCTGCGAGGTGAAGTCCTCCAGCGACGGGCCGTGGCCGTAGACCGGGGCGTTGTCGAAGTAGGGGCGGAATTCCTTGACCGCATCCTGGGAGTTCTTCCGCATGAAGAACTGGCCGCCGAGCCCCACAATCGCCTGGTCCGCCTTGCCGTGGCCGTAGTGCTCGTAGCGTTCGCGGTAGAGGCCGATCAGCTGCTGGTAGTGCTCTTTGGGCCAGAAGATGTTGTTCGCGAAGAAGCCGTCACCGTAGTAGGCGGCCACCTCGGCGATCTGCGGCGTGCGGATGGAGCCGTGCCAGACAAAGGGGGCGACGCCGTCGAGCGGGCGGGGCGTTGAGGTGAAGTTCTGCAGCGGGGTCCGGAACTTGCCGGACCAGTTCACGGTGTCCTCGTCCCACAGCCGGCGCAGCAGGCTGTAGTTCTCGATGGCCAACTCCACGCCGTCCTGGATGTTCTTTCCGAACCAGGGGTAGACGGGAGCCGTGTTGCCGCGGCCCAGCACCAGGTCCACGCGCCCGTCAGCGAGGTGCTGGAGCATTGCGAAGTCCTCGGCGATCTTCACGGGATCGTTCGTGGTGATCAGCGTCGTGGCAGTGGACAGCGTGATCCGCTCGGTCTGGGCCGCGATGTAGGCGAGGGTGGTGGTGGGGGAGGAGGAGAAGAACGGGCGGTTATGGTGCTCGCCGATGGCGTACACATCCATGCCGATTTCCTCGACCTTTTTGGCGATCGCCACGGAGGCCTTGATGCGCTCGTTCTCCGTGGGTGTCTGTCCGGTGGTGGGGTCAGTGGTGATGTCGCTGACGCTGAATACGCCGATCTGCATGATGTGCCTTCCGTTCTGGTGTCCGTGGTGGCTTACCACCACTATACCCGATTTAGATGCATATGCATCTATCGACGGATACAACGCCTCCCGGGCCGGAATATTCCCGTCTGTTTAGCCTGGCTCGCCCGGCGCGGCACGGCGGCCGCTGACCTTGGGAACCGACCCGGTGGTCCAGTCGCGGAACTCGTCGTCGACGTCGTTCGCGGGGCCCAGTTCCGGGCGGTCGTGAAGCGCCCGAAGCAGCGCCTTCCTTTCGCGGCGCCCCTCCACCAGGCGGTAGAGAACAGGGACCAGGACCAGTGTCAGGGCCGTGGAGGAGACCAGGCCGCCGATCACCACGACGGCGAGCGGCTGCGAAATGAACCCGCCGCCGCCCGTCAGGCCCAGGGCCATGGGCGTCAGCGCGAACACCGTGGCCAGCGCGGTCATCAGGATGGGCCTCAGGCGCTGCCTGGCGCCGTGGGTGATGGCGTCCGCCACAGACATCCCCGGTCTGCCGCCGGCGGGCTTCCGGTACTGGTTGATCAGGTCGATGAGCACAATGGCGTTGGTCACCACAATTCCCACGAGCATCAGCATGCCGATCAGCGATGGCAGGCCCAGCGGCACGCCGGTCACCAGGAGCAGCGCGACGGCGCCGGTGGCCGCGAACGGGACGGACACCAGCAGGATCAGCGGCTGGACGAGGGATTTGAAGGTGGCCACCATGATCACGTACACAATGGCGATGGCGGCCAGCAGGGCCAGGCCCAGCTGCCGGAAAGACTCTGCCTGCTGGGTGGTGGCCCCGCCCAGGGTGGCCGTGACCCCGGCGGGCAGCCGGACGTCGTCCAGGCGGGACTGGACTTCGGCGCTCACCGCACCAAGGTTGGAGCCCGACGGCGTGAGCGAAACTTTCGCGGTGCGCTGGCCGTTGCTGGCGGTGATGGAGATCGGGACTTCCACCTGCTCGACAGCGGCGATGCTGCCCAGGGTAGCCCGTCCTCCCGGAAGCGGGATGCTGCGGACGGCCTCGAGGCTGGTGAACCGGGTTCCCTCGCCGATCTGGACCGGGAAGTCGTCGGTTTCGATCCGCACGGTCCCTGCCGGGACCGGACTGATCGTTGAGGCGAGCACGCCGGCTACCTGTTGCTCATTAAGCCCTGCGGCCACGGCCTTGGCCCGGTCAACCTTGACCTGGACAACGTTCTGGCTGGCGGCCAGGTTGGTGGCCACCTCGCTGGTGCCGGGCACGCCGCCCATTGCGTCCACCATCGCGTCGCTGGCGGTGCGGAGGTCGGCGGAGGTGGCGGCCCGGAGGGTGATATCCACGGTGGACGATGTGCCGAAGCCGCCCTGCTGCGTGCCCACGGAGATCTTTCCGGCGTCGGGGATGCCTGAGAGCTCTGTGCGGACTTTTTCCTGAAGTTCTGCCTGGTCGGCTTTCTCGTCCGTGACCACTGTGAAGGTGGAGTTGGAGGCTCCGGAGGAGACCAGCGCGGCGAAACCGGCCTGCGCGTTGCCGGAGGTGACCTGGACGGTCTTGATGCCCTCGATGCCGCGCAGGACGCCTTCCACCCGGACGGCGGCGGCGCTGGTTTCGGCCAGGCTGGTGCCGCCCGGCAGGACCTGGCGGACGGTGAGGCTGTTCTGTCCGGACTGGCCCAGCAGGTCGGTGGCGAGCAGCGGGGTCATGGCACCGGTGGCCACCAGCACCAGCCCGGCAGCGATCAGGGTCAGCACGGGATGCTTCTGGGTCTTGGTCAGGATGGGCAGGTAGCCCCGCTGCAGCCGGCTCTTCTGCTCGGCTTCCTGGGCCCTTGCCCGCACGGCCGCGGCGGCTTCGCGTGCCGCGGCGGAGCCGGGGGCACCAACCGACGGTGACTTCAGGAACCAATAGGCCAGCACGGGAACGATGGTCAGGGACACCAGCAGGGATGCCAGCAGTGCCATGGTGACCGTGAGGGCAAACGGGCGGAAGAGCTCGCCGGCAAGTTCGCCCACGAAGGCGATGGGCAGGAAGACGGCAACCGTGGTCAGGGTGGAGGCGGTGATTGCTCCGGCAACTTCGCGGATGGCCGTCAGGATGGCAGTGACCTTGTCCTCACCGTAGGCGAGGTGCCGTTTGATGTTTTCGATCACCACAATGGAGTCGTCCACCACGCGGCCGATGGCGATGGTCAGGGCACCCAGTGTCAGGATGTTCAGTGAGTAGCCTGTGGCGGTCAGCCCGATAAAGGTGATGAGGAGCGACAGCGGGATGGACACCGCCGTCACCAGGGTGGAGCGTGCTGACATCAGGAACACCAGGATCACCGCGACGGCGAAGCCAAGGCCCAGCAGCCCCTCGGTGGTGAGGTCCTTGATGGACTTCTCAATGAAGGGTGCCTGGTCGAAGACCGGAGTGAATGTGGCGTTGGAGCCCAGCTCCGCTTCGAGGTCGCCGATGATGCCGGCCACGGCATGCGAAATGGCGACAGTGTCGCCGTCGGGCTTCTTAGTGACGGAAACTGCCAGCGTTTCCTTGCCGTCTGTGCGGGAGATGGAGGTGCGTTCGTCGTCCTTGAGCGACACGTCCGCCACGGAACCTATGGTGACGGCTCCTTTCGTGCCGGACAGCGGCAGGGCCTTGACGGCGTCGAGGGAGTCCACCGGGCTGCCGATCTGGAGGGATAAGGTTTTGCCCTGCTCCTCGATGGTTCCGGCCGGTATCAGCGCCCCATTGTTTGACAGTGCATCGCGGATCGAGGTGATGGTCGCTCCGCTGGACGCCATGGCGTCCGTCCGCGGCAGGATCTGGATGTGCTGGGAGGCGCCACCGGTCACGTCCGCACTGCGGACGCCCTCGATCTTCTGCAGCCGGGGGACGCTGAGCCGCAGCAGGTCCGCATTAAGCCCGCTCAGGGATTTGTCCGAGGAGACCGCCAGGAACAAAATAGGGAAATCGCTGATGCTGCCGGCAATGGCCTGCGGCTGGACGTCATCCGGCAGTTGGCGTTTGGCGTTGGAGATGGCCCGGTCTATCTGGTTCCGGGCCCGGTCCAGGTTGGAGCCGTACGTGAACGTCATCGAGATCTGTGAGACGCCCGTGCGGGATGTCGAGGACGTCGATTCCAGCCCTTCGACGCCGTTCAGTGCTTTCTCCAGGGGCTCGCTGACCTGCTTGTCCACCACCTCCGGCGAAGCGCCAGGCATCGCCGACAGCACGGTGATCTGCGGGAACTCGATGGAGGGGATCAGTTCCTGCTTCAGCGAGGACATGGTGATCACCCCGAACACCGACGCGAAGACGGTGATGAGGGCGATCAGCGCCCTGTTTGCCAGTGAAAGTTGTGCCAGCCGGAACATCGAACGGTCTCCTGACGGGGTTGGCGGACTGGTGTGGAGAGGTACTGCTGCCCGCCGACCCCGGCAGGGTCAGCGGGTTGCGGAAACGTTCTCCAGCTGGAGGGCAGTGGCGGTTGCCTTCTCAAGTTCCGCGGCGAGTTCCGGATTGCTGTCCAGCTTGGTGCCGTAGCCGGGCATCATGTCCTTGAGCTTGCCCTGCCAGCCCTTGAAGTTCTTGGGGAAGGACTTCTGCAGCAGTTCGATCATGATCGGCACCGCGGTGGATGCCCCCGGGGAGGCGCCCAGGAGCGCGCCGATGGAGCCATCGCGGCCGGCAATGACTTCCGTGCCGAACTGCAGCACGCCGCCCTTCTTCGGGTCCTTCTTGATGATCTGTACACGCTGGCCGGCGGTGATCAGTTCCCAGTCGCCGTCCTTGGCTTCGGGGTAGTACTCGCGCAGCGCTTCCACCTTGTCGCCATGGCGCTTGGCCACCTCTTTGACGAGGTAGGCTGTCAGGTCCATGTTGTCTTTGGCCACGGCGAGCATCGGAATGATGTTGCTGGGCCGGATGGACAGGGGCAGGTCCAGGTACGAGCCGTTCTTCAGGAAGTTCGTGGAGAAACCGGCGTACGGGCCGAACAGCAGGGAGCGCTTGCCGTCGACGTAGCGCGTGTCCAGGTGCGGCACGGACATGGGCGGTGCGCCCACGGAAGCCTGGCCGTAGACCTTGGCGCTGTGCTGGGCGGCGAGGGTCTCGTCGGTGCAGCGGAAGAACTGCCCGGAGACGGGGAAGCCGCCGAAGCCTTTGCTTTCCGGAATGCCTGAGGCCTGCAGCAGGTGCAGGGCGCCGCCGCCGGCTCCGACAAACACAAACTTGGCGTGGATCCTGCCGTGTTCCCCGGAGGCCGGGTATTTGAGCGAAAGGTCCCAGCCGCCGTCGGAAGCCTTGGAAATGCCCGTCACGTCATGGCCGTAGTTGATCTCGACGCCGTTGTTCCCGAGGTAGGTGGTCAGCTCCCGGGTGAGTGCGCCGAAGTCGACGTCGGTGCCTTCGGCCGCCCGCGTGGCTGCGATACGCTGTTTCGGGTCGCGGCCCTTGACGATCAGCGGGGCCCATTTGGCGATCTGGGCGTGGTCCTCGGAGTATTCCATGCTGCGGAACAGCGGGTGCGGCTTCAGTGCCTCGTACCGGGTCCGCAGGAACTTGGTGTTGTCCTCGCCGATGACAAAGCTCATGTGCGGGACGGTGTTGATGAAGCCCTTCGGCGAACCGATCAGGGACTGCTCCACGAGGTGGGACCAGAACTGCCGGGACAGCTGGAACTGTTCGTTGATGAGCAGCGCCTTGGTGGGGTCCACCGAGCCGTCTTTGGCTGCGGGGGAGTAGTTGAGCTCG
>DATCVX010000592.1:0-2918 GCA_036566705.1 Arthrobacter sp.
CCGCCCCACTATCGCCTCACCGCTGCACAAAGAGGTCTACGACCTCGAAACGGGCGAGTGCTTCGGAGTGGCTGAGCTGCGGCTGGACACGTTCAACACCCGCATCACCGACGGCTTCATCGAAATCGAGCTCTAGCAACCCTTACAGGCCGAGGGCCTCCCGCACGTCGCCGAGCACCTGGTCCAGGGCGGCGCGTGCGGCTTGGCGTGCCTCGGGGAGTTCCGCTGCGGACTCCACACCCTTGATCACTTCCAGGTAGCACTTGAGCTTCGGCTCGGTGCCGCTGGGACGGATGATCACCCTGGTCTGGTCACGGGTCAGGTACAGCAGGCCGTCCGTGGGCGGCAGGTGTTCGCTGCCCGCGGCGAGGTCCACGAAGGTTTCCACCGCCGAGGAACCGAAGGAATCCGGCGGGCTGACCCGGAGCCGGTTCATCATGGCATCCAGCAGGCCGAGGTCTGCCACCCTGATGCTCAGCTGGTCGCTGGCGTGCAGCCCGTGCTGCAGATAAAGCTCATCCAGGGTGTCGAAGATGGTTTTGCCGCCCGCTTTGGCCGTGGCTGCGAGCTCCGCGATCAGCACTGCTGCCGAGATGCCGTCCTTGTCCCGGACCAGGTCAGGGGCGACACAGTAACCCAGGGCTTCCTCGTAGCCGTACAGCAGTCCCGGAACACGGGAAATCCACTTGAATCCCGTCAGCGTTTCCTCGTGCGCGTACCCGGCCGCGGCGGCGATGCGGGACAGCAGACGTGAGGAAACCACCGAATTGGCAAGGACGCCGTCGGGTTTTTCCTCACCGCCGGCCGCAAGTCGGGCCACAATGTGTGCGCCCAGGAGCGCACCCACTTCATCACCGCGGAGCATGCGCCAGGCGTCCGTGTGCGGATCCCTTGCAGCGACCGCCACGCGGTCAGCGTCGGGGTCGTTGGCCAGGACAATATCGGCATCCACCCGGACAGCTGTCTCCAGCGCCAGGTCCAGGGCACCGGGTTCTTCCGGGTTCGGGAAGCTCACCGTGGGGAACTCGGGGTCGGGCACGGCCTGTTCGGCCACCAGGGTGACGTCGGCGAAGCCCGCCTCGTTCAGGACTGCCACGGCTGTTTCGCCGCCGACGCCGTGCATGGGAGTCAGGACGATCCGCAGGTCACGGGACGGAAAGCGGGCGGGATCGGCCAGTGCCGCCGTCGCCCGCTGGTAGTCAGCGGCAATGGACGGGTCCAGCACGGTCCAGCCGTCCGCGGCCAGGGGGATGGAGTCCAACGGTCCGACGGCGTCGATCCGCGCCGCGATTCCGGCGTCGTACGGTGCCACAATCTGGGCACCCCGCCCGCTTTCCTCCACGGCGTGGCGGCCGAGGTAGACCTTGTAGCCGTTGTCCTGGGGCGGATTGTGGCTTGCGGTGACCATCACCCCGCCGTCGCAATCCAGTGCACGCACGGCATACGCCAGCAGCGGCGTCGGCAGCGCGGAGGGCATCAGGAAGGTCTCAAAACCGGCGGCGGTGAAGATCGCCGCTGTTTCCTCCGCGAAAATATCGGAGTTGTGCCGGGCGTCGTAGCCGACGACGGCGCGCGGCCGGGTTCCCGGTGAAACTTCGCCCACAGCGTGGCTGAGGAAGGCCGCCAGGCCGGCCGCAGCGCGGCGGACCACCACGCGGTTCATCCTGTTTGGTCCCGGGCCGAGTGGCGCGCGCAGGCCCGCGGTGCCGAACTGCAGGGTGCCGTTGAAGCTGTCAGCGAGTTCCTGCCGGGCCGCGCCGACTCCGCTTTCCGCCTGCCGGATCAGTTCAGACAGGGCTGAGGAAGTCGCGGAATCCGGATCCTGGTCCGCCCAGTCGCGGGCTTTGCTGAAGAGGATGGGCTCGGCATCGGTGGACGTCATGGGCATAACGCTATCGTCATTGCTCCCCGAAGACTTCCCGAACACTCCCGTTGTCCGCACGGGCGGCCCCGGAAAACCGTGGAAATCCTTGTAGTAAATTTTCTGGACAAGTAGTGTCGCGAATATGAAGATGGGGCAGGGCGTGGAGTGGGCGCTGCACAGCTGCGTCAACATGTCGTGGACCCCGTTGGGGGAGGCGGTCAGCAGTGCGCGCCTGGCCGAGTTCTACAAGCTGCCGGCGGCCTACCTTAACAAGCAGCTCCAGGCGCTCGTCCGCGCCGGCATCCTGACGTCCGTTTCCGGTCCGAGGGGCGGCTTCCAGCTCGCGCGCCGATCGGACCGGATTTCGGTTTTGGACGTTTACCTCGCCATCGAAGGTAACGAGGACGCTTTCAGGTGCGAGGGCATCCTGAAGGATGCGCCCGGCGGCGACATGGACGCCGACTACGCGCGGAGCTGCCTGATCTCGCAGACCATGCGTCATGCCGAGGTGGCCTGGCGTACGGAGCTCTCCCGGCAGACCATTGCCGGGATTGCCGAATCCATCGAACGCCGGTATCCCGAAGCCCGGGACGACACGGTCAGCCGGCTGATGGGGGCCAGGACCTGATCGGCCGGCGCCTACAGCCTGGCGATGATCTCCGCGAGGAGCTTGGAGATGCGCGGTCCGGCGGCCTGTCCGGACTCGAGGACTTCCTGGTGGCTCAGCGGGGCGGGGCTGATGCCGGCCGCGAGGTTGGTGACCAGGGAGATGCCAAATACTTCCATGCCTGCGTGGCGGCCGGCGATGGCCTCCAGCGCGGTGGACATGCCCACCAGGTCCGCGCCGATCCGTTTGGCGTACTGCACCTCGGCCGGGGTTTCGTAATGCGGTCCGGTGAACTGCGCGTAGACACCCTCATCGAGTGAGGAATCGACTTCACGTGCCAGTCCGCGGATGCGGGATGAGTAAAGATCTGTCAGGTCAACAAACGTAGCGCCCTCCAGCGGAGAGGCGGCGGTGAGGTTTATGTGATCTTTGATGAGCACGGGAGTG